>NZ_BAAAEP010000001.1:66484-112003 GCF_039523075.1 Caenispirillum bisanense | reverse complement strand
GGGTGGGGGTGGGGGGGGGCCCGGGCCCCCCCCCCCCCCCCGCCGGCCCCCCCGCCGCCGCCGCCGCCGCCGCCGAGATCGCCCGCCGCGGCCGCTTCCGCGCCGCCGCCGCCGTCATCAAGGGCGAGCCCGCCCTGCCGGCGGTGCTCGCCGCCCTGCCGCCCGGCCGGCGGGTGGTGCTGGTGCCCCACCTGGCCGGCGACGGCCGCTTCGCCGCCGACCTCATCCCCGCCCTCGCCGCCGCCCACGGCGGCCACCTGGGCGAGGTGCGGGTGCTGCCGGCGCTGGGCGGATCGGCGGTGATCCCCGCCCATGTGGAGGCGTTGCTCGGCCATGTCGCCGAGACGGTCGACGCCCCGCCCGACCTGCTGGTGGTCGCCCACGGCGCCGCCAGCGCCACCGCCGGCGACCGGGCGGCGGAGCATCTGGCCCATGCGGTCGGTGGCAGCGCCGTCTGCCGCTCCGCCCACACGGTGTTCCTGGAGCACGCGCCGCGCCTGACCGACTGGCGGCGCCTGCCGCTCGGCCGCGACGTGGTCGCCTGCGTCATGCTGGCGGCCCGCGGCCGTCATGCCCGCCTGGACGTGCCGCCCGCCTTCGGCCTGCCCGCCGGCACGCCGCTGGTGACGCCGGCCGGCGAGGCCGTCGGCCCCTTCGTCGTCGACGGCCGCCGGCTGTGGCTGCACGCCCCGCTCGCCGACCCGCGCCTGATGGCCGATGCGGCGGAACTGGCCGCCGTCGGCGCCCTCGGCACGCCCGCCACGACAGAGACTCACCTCGCAGGTCGGACACTTGACCACAGTCAAGGTGCTCTTGCCGCCACGGCCTAATGTGGCCCCATGACCCAGGGGCCGCTGCGGCACGGGGTCGACCGGGACCTGATCCTTACTTGGGGGACCGCAATGTCCGAACGCCTTACCAAATCGGCGGCCCGCAACATCTTCTACGGGGGCACGCTGTTCTTCATGGCGATCTTCATCGCCCTGACGGCACACAGCCATGTGTACATCGTCAATACATCAAGCAATTCCGAGAACCTGACGGATGCCGTCGTGCGCGGCAAGCACGTGTGGGAGAAGCACTCCTGCATCAACTGCCACACGATCATGGGCGAAGGCGCCTACTTCGCGCCGGAACTGGCCAACGTGTGGGACCGCTACGGCGGCCCCGATGACGCCGAAGGCGCCCGCGAGACGCTGAAGGCGTGGTTCGCCGCCCAGCCGACCGGCGTGCCCGGCCGCCGTCAGATGCCGCAGTTCAACCTCTCCGACCAGGAGCTGGATGACCTGATCGACTTCCTGAAGTGGACCAGCGAGATCGACGACCAGAACTGGCCGCCGAACGAAGCCGGCTGATCGACCGCACCGGAAAGCGGAGACAATCGTCATGAAATACCAATCGCAAAAGGTCGCGCTCTATTACTTCGGCGGTGCGCTGACCCTCTTCCTGGTGCAGGTGCTTGTCGGCGTGCTGGCCGGTACCGTGTACGTGCTGCCGAACGTGCTGTCCGAACTGCTGCCCTTCAACGTCATCCGCATGATCCACACCAACGCGCTGATCGTGTGGCTGCTGATGGGCTTCATGGGCGCCACCTACTACCTGCTGCCCGAAGAGACGGAAAGCGAGCTGCACAGCACCAAGCTGGCCCTGGTCCAGTTCTGGCTGTTCTTCGTCGCCGCCCTGCTGGCCGTGGTCGGCTACGTCTTCGGCATCCACGAGGGACGCGAGTTCCTGGAACAGCCGCTGCCCATCAAGGTCGGCATCGTCGTCGTCGCGCTGATGTTCCTCTACAACTGCACGCTGACGCTGCTGAAGGGCCGCAAGACCGCCGTCGCCAACGTGCTGATGCTCGGCCTGTGGTTCGTGGCGATCTTCTTCCTGTTCGCCTTCTACAATCCGGGCAACCTGGCGCTCGACAAGATGTACTGGTGGTGGGTCGTCCACCTGTGGGTCGAAGGCGTGTGGGAGCTGATCATGGCCTCCATCCTGGCCTTCCTGATGATCAAGCTGACCGGCGTCGACCGTGAAGTGGTCGAGAAGTGGCTCTACATCATCGTCGCCCTGTCGCTGTTCACCGGCATCCTGGGCACCGGCCACCACTACTACTGGATCGGCACCCCGGCGTACTGGCAGTGGATCGGTTCCGTCTTCTCGACGCTGGAAGTCATTCCGTTCTTCGCCATGGTGGTCTTCGCCTTCGTCATGGTGTGGAAGGGCGGCCGTCAGCATCCGAACAAGGCCGCGCTGCTGTGGTCGCTCGGGTGCGCCGTCATCGCCTTCATCGGCGCCGGCGTGTGGGGCTTCCTGCACACCCTCGCCCCGATCAACTACTACACCCACGGCACCCAGGTCACCGCGGCCCACGGCCACCTCGCCTTCTACGGCGCCTACGTGATGCTGAACATCGCCGTGTTCACCTATGCCATGCCCTACCTGATCAAGCGCGAGCCCTACAACCAGGCCCTGAACCAGGCCGGCTTCTGGATCACCACCGGCGGCATGCTGTTCATGACCTTCGCCCTGACCTTTGCCGGTGTGGTGCAGACCCATCTGCAGCGTGTCGTCGGCGACGACTACATGTCGGTGCAGGACTCGCTGTCCATGTTCTTCTGGATGCGCCTCGGCTCCGGCGTGGCGGTCCTGATCGGGACCATCCTGATCGTGGTGTCGCTGGCGGTGCCCATGGGCTCCCGCCGGACCATCCCGCAGGCCCCGCACGCGGCCCCGGCCGAGTGACACCATAAGGCCTTTACCTCGACCGGCGCCGTTCCCTGCCCTGAACTCCCGAACGGCGCCGGTTCTTCTTTTTCACGCCCACACCCTCGACCCTTAGCGCGGAGGCCGTCATGCGTGACGCCACCCTGGCCGCCCAGGCCATCACCCAGCCCGCCAACGACGTGCCCTTCTACCTGCCCGCCGGCAGCGAGTGCGAGCTGTTCAGCCAGGCCCACCGTCACCGCCTGCCGCTGCTGCTGAAGGGCCCGACCGGCTGCGGCAAGACCCGCTTCGTCGCCCACATGGCGGCGCGCCTCGGCCTGCCGCTCTATACCGTGTCCTGCCACGACGACCTGACCGCCGCCGACCTCACCGGCCGCTACCTGCTGAAGGGCGGCGAGACGGTGTGGGTGGACGGGCCGCTGACCCGCGCCGTCCGCGAAGGCGGCATCTGCTACCTGGACGAGGTGGTGGAGGCGCGCAAGGACGTCACCGTCGTCATGCACCCGCTGACCGACGACCGCCGCATCCTGCCGCTCGACCGCACCGGCGAGCTGATCGAGGCGCCGGCCAACTTCATGCTGGTGGTGTCCTACAACCCCGGCTACCAGAACGTCCTGAAAAGCCTGAAGCCCTCCACCCGCCAGCGCTTCCTGGCGCTCGACTTCGGCTATCCCAAGCCGGAGCTGGAGGCCCAGGTGGTGGCCTCGGAAACCGGGGTCGACCACGACACCGCCGCCATGCTGGTGGGCCTTGCCGGCCGCATCCGCAGCCTGAAGGGCGTCGACCTGGAAGAAGCCGTCTCCACCCGCCTGCTGGTCTACTGCGCCACCCTGCTGAAGGCCGGCCGGCCGCTGAACGAATGCGTGCGCGCCGCCATCATCGAGCCCCTGTCCGACGAGGCCGACGTCAAGGACGGTCTGGCCGAGGCAGTGGCGGCCATCCTGGGCTGAGGGCAGGCGGCTCCGCCCCTCCCCTCCCCACCGCCGCGAGCAAGAGGAACGTGCCATGTTCGAGTGGCTGGAATTCGAGGAACAGGTCGGCAAGATCTGGCACCGCATGGTCGGCGACGTCGCCACCTATCCCCGCCACGCCGATGCCGCGGTGACGCTGGCCGAGGTGAAGCCCATGCTGGCGGTGCTGTTCCGCAGCCTGGGCGGCGACCGCGCCATCGAACTGGGCGCCGCCGGGCAGGAGGAAAGCGGCCACCGCCTGTCGCTGCGCCAGCGCCTGGGTATGGATGCGGAACGCCTGCCGGTCGCCAGCCTGGGCGACGCCACCCTGCGCCTGCCGGAGCGCATCGACCTCTTCCCCGACCCCGCTGCCAACCGCGACCTTTATCTGTGGCTGGCCGCCTTCTTCGCCGCCGCCGTGCCGCCGGCGCCCGATGCCGATGCCGACCCGCTGCGCCGCGACCTGCGCTTCCTGCGCGCCGCCCACGAGTCGGTCAGCCGGGCGCTGGCCGCCTTCCCCGGCATGCGCCGCCGCTATGACCGCCTGTGCCGCGACCTGCTGGAGGCCCGCCCGCGCCGCCCGGCGGCAGAGATCGAGACGCTGGTCGAGCAGGTGGTGATCGCCCTGCTGAACGGCTCCACCCCCACCGCCGCCGCCGATCATCTGTGGCAGGCGGTCGCCGGCCCCGATGCCGAGGCCATCGCCGCCTTCGCCGCGCCGCGCCGCTACCGCCCGTTCCTGCCGGTGCCGCTGTGGGGCGAGATCCGCTCCGTCGCGCCCGAACTGCGCCATACCGACGACGAGGACGACGACGATCCCCACGCCGGCCAGGGCGAGGAAGACGACCGCAAGCGCAAGGCCCGCCGCAAGGCGCTCGATCAGGCGGAACGCGACGACCCGCTCATCCTCAACCGCTTCGAAAAGATCCTGGCGCTGGCCGAGATGGTCAACGTCAACCGCGGCAAGGAGGACGACGACGAGGAAGACGCCCGCAAGGCCGCCGACGAGATGGACGAGATCGTCGTCTCGCAGACCACCAAGAAGGCCTCCACCCGCCTGCGCCTGGACCTCGACCTGCCGCCCGATGCGGTGGTCGGCGGGGCGCTGACCGGCCGCCACACCTACCCGGAATGGGATTACCGCCGCGAGACCCTGCTGCCCGATCACTGCCAGGTGCTGACCGGCATCGCCGACGAGGAAGGCGAGGACTGGCAGCCGGACGAGGAAACCCGCCGCCTGATCCGCCGCGTCCGCCGCCAGTTCGAGGCCCTGCGGCCGCGCATGATGACCTTCCACCGTCAGGCCGACGGCGACGAGCTGGACCTGGAAGCGCTGGTGCGCGCCCAGGTGGACCAGCGCGCCGACGGCACCCTGTCGGACCGCGTCTATCAGAAGACCCGGCCGTTCACCCGCGACCTTTCCGTCGCCGTGCTGGCCGACGTGTCGCTCTCCACCGACGCCTGGATCGACAACCGCCGGGTGCTCGACGTGGAGAAGGAGGCGCTGTCGGTGTTCCTGTCCGGCCTCAACGCCTGCGGCGACGAGAACGCCGTCTACACCTTCACCAGCCGCAAGCGCGACTTCGTGCGCGTGCAGACGGTGAAGGACTTCGAGGAACCCTTCGGCCCCAAGGTGCTGCGCCGCATCGCCGCCCTGAAGCCGGGCTACTACACCCGCATCGGCGCCGCCGTCCGCCACGTGACGGCGCAGCTGGAGAAACGGCCGCACCGCAACCGGCTGATCCTCATCCTCACCGACGGCAAGCCCAACGACGTCGACCACTACGAAGGCCGCTTCGGCATCGAGGACAGCCGCAAGGCGATCCTGGAAGCCCGCCGCAAGGGGCTGTCGGTGTTCGGCGTCACCATCGACCGCAAGGCGCAGGACTACTTCCCGGCCCTGTTCGGCCGCGGCCGCTACGCCATCGTCGGCGACGTCGCCAAGCTGTCGCGGGCGCTGCCGCGCATCTACCAGTCCTTGTCCAGTTGAGGGAGCCATGACCGCCCACAGCCGCATCGGCGACTACCAGACCCCCAACATTACCCCAGCCAACCCGCTCGCCACCCCCGACGACACCCCCGCCGACTGGGGCGCGCTGTCGGCGCTGCCGGGCAATCCGCTGATGTGGATCCTGATCCTGTCGGAGCTGGCGGTGTTCGGGGCCTTTCTCGCCGGGTTCGCCGGCGCCCGGCTGATGCAGCCGGAGCTGTTCGCCGAAAGCCAGGCCCAGCTCAACCGCCTGTACGGCGGGCTCAATACCCTGGTGCTGGTCACCAGCGGCTGGTTCGCCGCCCTGGCGGTGCGCAACCGCGCCGAGGGCGCCGTCGGCCGCGCCCGCCTGTGGCTGCTGGCGGCGGGTGTGCTCGGCCTCGTGTTCCTGGTGGTGAAGGTGGTCGAGTACGGCGCCAAGATCGACGCCGGCATCGGCATGGATACCAACACCTTCTGGACCCTCTACTGGCTGATGACCGGCTTCCACGCCCTGCATGTGGTCATGGGCCTCGCCATCCTGGCCATCGTCGCCTGGAAGGCCAGCCTGGAGAACCTGGAGACGGGCGCCGCCTTCTGGCACATGGTCGACCTGATCTGGGTGCTGCTCTACCCGGTCATCTACCTCATCCGCTGACCCTGCCCGCCCCGCCGGAGACCCGCCATGAGCGACCTGTCCCGCCAGCCGACCCGCCCTGCCCTGGCCATCACCTGGCTGCTGCTCGCCGGCCTGACGGTCGGCAGCATGGTCACCGCCTTCACCGACGGCAATGCCGCCTCCACCGCCGCCCTGACGGCGCTGCAGGTGACGGTCATTCTGGTGCTGACGGCGGTGAAGGCGCGGCAGATCCTCAGCGTCTACCTGAACCTGCGCAGTTCCACCGCCGGCTGGCGGGCCCTGTTCGCCGCCTTCGTCATCGCCATCCTGGCGGTGATCCTGGGCGGCCACATGGTGATCGGGGTGGTGTGACACCACCCCGCCGGATCATCTTCGGAAGTCTTGTGGGGGACCAGCCTCAGTGGCTGGTCCCTTCTTCGTAGCGGATCTTGTTGGCGACGTTGTACTTGCCCACCGGCCGCCGCATGGGCAGGCGCTTGACCTCCTCCAGCGTCGCGGCATCAAGGATGATGAGGGCGCCGTCGTCCTCCATCAGCGACAGCAGCACATGGCGGCCGTCCTGGGTGAACTCGGCATGGGCGACGGTGCGGCCGGGTTCCGGGCGCAGGGTGCGGACGATCTCCAGCGTCTGCTTGTCGATCACATGCACCGCATCCTTGTTGGGGCCGAAGAACACGTCGGCGAAGGCATAGGGCGCGTTCTCGTGGCTGCGCATGAAGAAGCCGGGGCCGAGGGTCTCCAGTTCCTTCACCGTCTGCCACGTCGCCATGTCGAGGACGGTGATCTTGTTTTCCTTCAGGTTGGGCGAGGCCATGACCCGGCCGCCGTTCCAGTCGAAGGTGATGCCCGAGCCCAGGTGCGGCATGCCCGACAGCGGGATGTCCGCCACCTTCTGCCCGGCGGTCAGGCTGACCACCTGGCCGTTCTTCGCGTTGCGGGCGGCCCCCATCAGGTGCTCGTACCCCTGGTCGAAGAAGAAGTCGTCTAGGTAGTCGTCCAGCCGGATGTGGCGGACGCTGAAGGCGGCGGCGGAGGTATAGGGGATCTCCCACACCTCGGGCATGTCCTTCAGGGCGACGATGAAGCTGCCGCGCGGCGGCGCGGTGTAGACGGCCGACACCCGGCTCTCGGCGCCGGCATCGTCCACCACCGGAATGACCGAGTGCGGCGTCAGGTCGCGGGCGTTGAGGATCACCACGCTCGCCGGCACCATGTTGCCCACCGCCACCCACTGGCCGTCCGAGGAAACGGCGATGTTGCGGGTGTTGATGCCGGCCCGCACCTCCGCCACCATTTGCAGCGTCCACATGTCGTAGACCGACACCCAGCCGTCGCGGCTGGCCATGTAGGCAAACCGGCCGTCGGGCGAATACTTGATGCCGCCGTGCAGGGCGAAGCGGCTCTCGAAGCGGTCGATGGGGGTGAAGGTGTCGCCGTCCAGGATGGTGACGTGGTGATCGCCGCTTTCCACCACCGCGAACAGGTTCATCAGGTCGCTGCCATGGCTCGGCGCCTTGGGCAGCGCCAGCGGATCGGCGTGGATGAGGTGGCTGGCGGTGATCTCCGCCATGTCCCACGCCGGCATCACCGCCGGCGGCTGGAAGATGTAGGCGGCGAGCGCGTCGGCATCGGCGTCGCTCAGTTGCTCGGCGAAGGCCGGCATCTGGGTGGCGGCGCGGCCGTGCAGGATGATCTCCTTCGCCTCCGCCGGCTTCAGGCGGCCGAGGTTCTGCGGCAGCAGCGCCGGTCCGATGGCGCCCAGGCGGTCGCCGCCATGGCAGGCGGCGCAGACCTCGGTATAGAGGCGGGCCGGATCGGGCTCGGCGGCGCCGGCCGGCAGCGCCAGCAGGGCGGCGGCGGCGGAGGCCAGCAGGACACTACGTATACGCATGATATTACCCCTCCGCCACGGCGAGCGGCCGCCGGCCGGCGCCGAAGGATGTCAGTTCCACCCGCGGGCCGCCGCCGCTGACGCCGATCTCGTCGTCGTCGAGGTAGCAGCCGGGGTCTTCCGCCCAGGCATCGCCGGTCAGCTGGAAGGCGCGGGTGCGGGTGTTGCCGTTGCAGATGGCGCGATGGACGCAAGGACCGCAGCGCCCGCCCACCGGCCGCGGCCGCTGCTTGAGTCCGGCCATGAGCGGGTCGGACACGTCCATCCAGATGTCGGAAAACGGCCGCGAGCGCACGTTGCCGAGGGTGTGGGTCCACCACATGGTGTCGGGGTGGACGTTGCCCAGGTTGTCGATATTGGCGACGTTGACGCCCGAGGCATTGCCGCCCCAGGCCTCCAGCCGCCGGCGCAGCATGGCCGCCTGGGCGGGAAAGCGGCGCTCCGCCCATTGCAGCAGATAGACGCCGTCGGCATCGTTGTTGCCGGTGACGTATTCCCGCTGCCGCCCGGCCCGCACGTCGGCGAGGCAGCGTTCGAACAGCAGGTCCATGACCTCGCGGGTCAGCGCGTGGTGGGCATCGCTGCGGCGGTTATGGTTGCCGCGTCCGGCATAGTTGAGGTGGGTGACGTAGACCTTGTCGATCCCCTCCGCATCCGCCAGGTCGAGCAGCGCCGGCAGATCCTGCGCCGTGTCCTTGGTGGGGCAGAAGCGGATGCCGACCTTGATGCCGTGTTCCCGGCACAGGCGGATGGCCCGCAGCGAGGCATTGAACGCCCCCTGCTTGCGGCGGAAATGGTCGTGGGTGTTGCGCAGGCCGTCCAGGCTGATGCCGACGTAATCGAACCCCACCGTCTCGATGCGGTGGATGTTGTCGTCGTCGATCAGGGTGCCGTTGGTGGACAGGCCGACGTAGAACCCCATCACCTTGGCGCGGGTGGCGATGCGGTAGATGTCCGGCCGCATGAGCGGCTCGCCGCCCGACAGGATCAGCACCGGCACGCGGAAGGCCTTCAGGTCGTCCATGACGCCGAACACCTCGTCGGTGGTCAGCTCGCCGGCGAAGTCGGTGTCGGCGGACAGGGCATAGCAGTGCTTGCACGTCAGGTTGCAGCGGCGGATGAGGTTCCAGATCACCACCGGCCCGGTGGCGGAGCCGTCGCCGGCGCCGGGACCGGGGGCGACCCGGCGCGGCGGAGCGGCGGCGGTGCGCCCTTCCTCCGCCGCCACCAGGGCCGAGATGTAGCGGGACAGGCGGAACATGGGTCAGCCTCCTTGCCCGGCGCTGGCGCGCAGGCGCAGGCCGGTCTTCTTGAGGATGCGGGTGGAATAGAGGATCTCGCCGCCGCGGCAGGCCTCGCCCAGCAGGGCGCGGATCTGGCCCGCCTGCGACTCCGCCTCGGCGCGGTCGTGGCCGTGGACCATGGCGAACAGGTTGTAGGACCACAGGCCGGCGACGCGCGGCCGCAGGTAGCAGTGGCTGACGAACGGCAGGTCGCCCACCGCCTGCCCCAGCGCCATCACTCGGTCGTCGTCCACGTCCCACACGGTCATGCCGTTGGCGCGGAAGCCGAGGCGGTAGTGGTTGGGCACGGCGCCGATGCGGCGGATGACGCCGGCCGCCAGCATGCGCTCCAGCCGGCCGATCACCTCCGCCCGCGCGATGCCCACCGCCTCCGCCACCGCGCCGTAGGGGTCGGGCAGCAGCGGCAGGCCGTCCTGCGTGGCGGTGACCAGGGCGCGGTCGGTGGCGTCGAGCAGGATCGGCTGGGTCATGCGACGAGCCTCAGGTCGAGGTGGAACTCATGCAGCTTGGGCAGCGGCAGCACCGGCAGGCCGGCGGCGGCGGCAATGGCCTCGCACACCGCCTGCGCCCGTTCCGGCGACTCGGCGGCGACCACGAACCACATGTTCAGGGCATGGTCGCGGGCGTAGTTGTGGGCGACCTCGGGGAAGGCGTTGACCAGCGCCGCCACCTCCTCGAAGCGCGACTCCGGCACCGCCATGGCCGCCAGCACCGCCTCGCCGCCCAGCGCCTCCGGCTTCCACAGCGGCCCGAAACGGGTGAGCACGCCGCGCGCCCGCAGCGACACCAGCCGCTCGATCAGTTCCGCCTCGGTCAGGCCGAGCGGCGCGGCGGCGGCGGCGAAGGGGCGGTCGCACAGGGGGAAGCCGCCCTGCAGGGCATTGACGATGGCGCGGTCGACGGCATCAAGGTCGGGGCTCATGGACGCACCTCCGGCGCCGGTCGGCCGTAGCGGCCGCCGGTCTGCTTGTAGCGGCGGGTGGAGAACAGCACCGCATGGGGCCAGGCCTTCAGCCCCTGGCGGGCGAGCATGGAGTCGATGGTGGCGGTGACCACGGCCCGGTCGCGGCCATGGACCATGGCATAGAGGTTGTACGGCCAGTGCGGCAGCGCCCGCAGGCGGCGGTAGCACAGGGTCACCATGTCCTCCGCCGCCAGCCGGTGGCCGACACGGGCCACCTCGGCATCGGGAATATCGAGCACCACCATGGCGTTGGCGGTATAGCCGGCCTCGTGGTGGCGGACGATGGCGCCGAAGCGGCGGATGACGCCGGCCTCCACCAGCGCCCGCAGGCGGCTGATGACCTCCGCCTCCGACATGGCGAGGCGGCTGCCGAGGTCGGCATAGGGGCGCGGGGTCAGCGGCAGGCCGTCGCGCAGGGCCGCCACCAGCGAGAGGTCGCGGCCGTCGGCCAGCAGCAGGGGATCGGCGGCGGCGCTCATGACAGGGGGAATCCCAGGTCGAGGTGATAGTCCTCCACCATCGGCAGGCGCAGGACCGGCAGGCCGGCTTCCTCCTCGATCAGCAGCAGCACCGCGTCGCGGCGGGCGACGCTGTGGGCGGTGACCACGAACCACAGGTTCCAGGCATGGTCGCGGCGGTAGTTGTGGTTGACCTCGGAAAAGCCGGAAACCAGCGCTGCCACCGCCTCCAGCCGGTCTTCCGGCACCCGCATGGCGGCCAGGCAGGCGGCGCCGACGGTGCCCGGCTTGTAGACGGCGCCGATGCGCGACAGCAGGCCGTCGTCCTTCATGGCGCGGAAGGCGTCGATCACCTCCCGCTCCGTGCAGCCGAGGCGGCGGCCGAGGTCGGCGTAGGGGCGCGCGGTCAGCGGGAAGTCGCGCTGGGCGAGGTTGAGCAGGCGGGTTTCGAAGTCGGATGCGCGCTGCATGATCTACAGTCCGATGCGGTGGGCGCGGCTGGTGAAGAAGATGCCCGACGGCTTGTCGGCCGGCAGCACCGCCAGCGTCTCGCGGCTTTCGGTGTCGATGACGTGGACCTCGTCGCGGTCGCGCACCGACAGCCACACGCGGTCGCCGCGCGGCGTGAACTCCATGTGCAGCACGCCGGGGCCGGGGGTGAGGGTATCGGCCACCGCCAGGGCCTCGGTGTCGATCACCTGCACGGTGCCGTTGTCGGGCAGCGCGAAGTTGACCCACACATGCCGCCCGCCGGGCCGTGCCATGACGAACACCGGCTGGCCGTGAACGGGGATCTCCGCCACCTGCTGCCACGTCGCCAGGTCCACCACCAGCACCGAATGACGGCCGATGGCCGGCAGCCACGCCTTGCCGGCGGCCACCGCCCAGCCTTCCAGGTGCGGCATCTTGTAGACCGGCAGCGGCTCCGCCCCGCGGCCGTAGCCGTCGAGCACCCGCCGCACGCCGCGTTCCGGGTACCACAGGTCGAGCATGGCGAGGCCGTCCTCGCCGAACAGGCCGGCGATGTACCAGCGGCCGTCTTCCGACACCAAGGCGTCGTAAGGCTGGCGGCCGATGCCGGCGAACTGGGTCAGCACCGGGGCGCGCGGGTCGGCGGAGAAGTCGGCGATCCAGATTTCGTCGGTGTCGTAGAGGCTGAAGACGAAGCGGTTGCCCGGCGCGTCCTCCAGCCCCACCACCTTGGACCGCTTGCCGTCGCCGATGGCGGTGGCGGGAATGTCGGCCAGCAGTTCCAGCGTGTCGGCGTCGAACACCTTGACGCCGCCGGGCTCGTAATTGGCGACGGCGACCAGCCGGCCGTCTTCCGAGATGGCGCCGCCGATGGAATTGCCGGACTGCACCACGCGGCGGTCGATGGTGCCGGTCAGCATGTCCACCTTGGTCAGCCCGCCATCACGGCCGAAGACATAGGCGTAGCGCTCGCTCGGGCCGAACACGACGGAGGCGTGGGACAGGTCGCCCAGGCCCTTGACGGTGGCGAGGCGGCTGTTCTGCAGGCGGTCGACCACCGCCACCTGGCCGATGGCGCGCTCGATCACCAGGCCGAGGTCGCCGGTGCCGCGCAGGTCGGCGGCGGCAGCGGTGCCGACGGTGCCGGCGGCGAGCGCCAGGGCGGCGGCGGAGGCGAGGATGAGGGTGCGGAAGCTCATTGGACATCTCCCTGCCGCAGCATCTCGACCAGGGCCGAGACCTCGGCATCGCTCAGAAGCGGCGCCCACGGCGGCATGGGGGTGCCGGGCACGCCGTGGCGGATGGTCAGCGCCAGATCGTCGTCGCTGCGCCCGGCCAGCGCCTCAGGCGTGAGCGGCGAGCCAAGGCCGCCCTTGCGGGTCAGGCCGTGGCAGGAGCCGCAATCCTGCTCCAGCAGCACGCGCAGTTCGGCCTCGCGGGCCGGGCTGAGGGGGTCGGAGGATGCCGCGGCCGGCGCCGCCGTCGCCAGCGCCAGAAGGACGGTCGCGGCAAGTACCTCACGCATGGGCGGCGACGGCGAGCGGCCGGAGGGCGCGCGGCTCGGCCCGCACCCCCTCCGCCGCCGGCACCTCGGCCAGGGCGGCGACGCGGCCGATCACCAGCAGGGTCGGCGGCCGGAAGGCGGCCTGCACCAGCGCCTCGGGCGCCGCGTCCAGGTGGGTGAGCAGGCGGCGTTCCTGCGCCGTGGTGCCGTTCTGCACCGCCAGCACCGGCGTGTCCGCCGGCATCCCGTGGGCGATGAGCTGGCGGCTGATCTGCGGCAGGGTGGCAAGGCCCATGTAGACCACCAGGGTGGTGTCGGGGTCGGCGAGGCTCGCCCAGTTGAGGTCGAGCGGCGCGTCGCCCTTGGCATGGCCGGTGACGAAGCGCACGCCCGTCGCCAGCCCCCGGTGGGTGAGCGGCACGCCGCAGGCGGCCCCGCAGGCGGCGGCGGAGGTGATGCCGGGCACCACATGCACCGGCACGCCGTGGGCGGTCAGGTGCTCCGCCTCCTCGCCGCCGCGGCCGAACACGAACGGGTCGCCGCCCTTCAGCCGCACCACCGTGCGATGGCGGCGGGCGAGGCCGAGGAGGATGTCGTTGATGCGGTCCTGCGTGCAGTGGTGGCAGCCGCTTTCCTTGCCGACGAACACCCGCGTCGCCGTCGGCGGCACCAGGGCCATCACCGCGTCCGACACCAGCCGGTCGTAGGCCACCGCGTCGGCGCAGGCGATCAGCCGTGCCGCCTTGAGCGTCAGCAGGTCCGGGTCTCCCGGCCCGGCGCCGACCAGATGGACGCTTCCCAATGCCGTCATGGCGCCACTCCTCCCTTTGCGGAAATACCCGCACGATTGCTGCGACCAAGGATGCGGAGGGGGCGGCGGAGCGGCTTTGACTTTGGTCAACATTGGCGGGGCCGGCGGCCGTGGCCGTCTTGTGCGGCGCAGAAACGGCGCTGCATCAATGCTTCACATGACTTCATGCTGATATGAAATCTGGAACCATTCCTGGAAAATGGAAGGAAATGACTTGCGGTAAATCCACGCGCATTTCGTGGATAATTTTCCACCCTTGATGAAAGTCAAGGGGCGGTGCCCCCACCCCGAGGAAGGTTTAATCCGCTGCAGCAGGAAAAGGGACTGCAGCCACACTGTCTTCGTCTCGGAGGGGACCAAAGATGAGAACGTACCTTGCTTCCACTGCGGCTGCTGCCACCCTCACCGCACTGCTGACCCTTGGCGGCGGCGCTGCGGCGCTGGCGGCTGAGCCGACTCTGACCAAGGAAGAATTCGAACATTCCAAGCTGGTTTACTTCCAGCGCTGCGCCGGCTGCCATGGCGTGCTGCGCATGGGCGCCACCGGCAAGCCGCTGCTGCCGGAAGCCATGCAGAAGCTCGGCCAGCAGCGCATCGAGCGCATCCTGACGCTGGGCACCGAAGGCGGCATGAACAACTTCGACAACGAGCTGTCGAAGGACGAGATCCGCATGCTGTCCACCTACGTCCAGATGGAACCGCCGGTCCCGCCCGAGATGTCGCTCGACGACATGAAGAAGACCCGCAAGGTTCTGATCGAGCCCAAGGACTACCCCAAGGAACCGCAGCACTCCCTCAACTGGGAAAACTTCGTGCTGGTCATCCTGCGTGACGAAGGCAAGGTCGGCATCATCGACGGCGACACCAAGGAAGTGGTCGCCAAGGTGAACACCGGCTACGCCGTCCACGTCATGAAGGAAACCACCGACGGCCGGTTCTGGTACACCATGGGCCGCGACGGCAAGATGACCAAGATCGACCTGTGGATGAACCCGCCGCAGGTGGTTGCCGAGGTCCAGGTCGCCTATGACGCCCGCGACGTCGCCGTGTCCCACTACGGCGAGTGGAAGGACAAGTACATCATCGGCGGGTCGTACTGGCCGCCGCACTTCGCCATCGTCGACGCCGAGACCATGGAACCGCTGAAGGTCGTCTCCACCCGCGGCGTGGACATCGACGGCAACTACGTCAACGAGGCGCGCGTCGCCGCCCTCTACAACACGCCGCTGGCGCCGACCTGGATCGTCGCGGTGAAGGAACTGGGCCAGCTGTGGCAGGTCGACTACTCCGACCTCGACAACCTGCGCATCGAGAAGGTGGACAACGCCAAGTTCCTGCACGACGGCTTCTTCACCGCCGATCACCGCTACTTCCAGATCGCGGCCAACGCCTCCAACACCATGGTGTTCCTGGATACGGTCGACCGCAAGCTGGCCGGCATGCTGGAAACCGGCAACCGGCCGCACCCCGGCCCGGGCGCCAACTGGATCGACCCGAAGTGCGGCCCGGTGGCGGGCACCGTCCACCTGGGTGAAGGCAAGCTGGCGGTCTGGGGCAACGACCCGGCCAAGCACGCCGACCAGGCCTGGAAGATGTGCTACACGGTGGCGACGGACGGCCCCGGCCTGTTCCTGCGCACCCACCCCAGCTCGCAGCACGTCTGGATGGACCAGACCATGCACCCCGAGCCGGAAATCGCCCAGAGCGTGAAGGTGCTGTCGAAGGAAACCCGCGAAATCGTCAAGACCCTGCGGGTCACCGAGCATCCGGGCGCCGTCGCCACCCACATCGAGTTCAACAAGAACGGCGACGAGGCGTGGGTGTCGGTGTGGGCCAAGGCCGCCGGCGACCGCGCCAAGGGTGAAATCGTCGTCTACGACGACAAGACCCTGGAAGAAAAGGCCCGCATCAAGGGCCTGGAGACGCCGACCGGCAAGTTCAACGTCTACAACCGCATCAAGCACGTGACCTGAGCCGCCGAAGCGACGGGGCGGGCGCTTCGGCGCCTGCCCCGGTCCGCTGCCGGCCCATCCTATCCGCGGTCATTGTGAAGGTAGAGAGACCATGCCCAAGGAGTCGCTCTTCAAACGGATCGGGCGCCTGAAAATTCTCGGGGCTTCGATTGTGGGCGCTGCCGTGCTCTTCGTCGGCGGCATCGTGTTCTGGGGCGGCTTCAACACCGCCATGGAAGCGACCAACAAGATGGAGTTCTGCATCTCGTGCCACGAGATGAAGGACAACGTCTATGCCGAGTACAAGGAAACCATCCATTTCGCCAACCGGACCGGGGTGCAGGCCACCTGTCCGGACTGTCACGTTCCCGATCCCTGGATCCACAAGATGATCCGCAAGGTGCAGGCCTCGCGCGAGCTGTGGCACTGGGCCTGGGGCGACGTCGACACGCCCGAGAAATTCGACGCCAAGCGCCTGGAGCTGGCGAAGCGCGTGTGGGCCAGCATGGAGTCCAACGACTCCCGCGAGTGCCGCAACTGCCACAGCTTCACCTCCATGGACGCGGACAAGCAGAAGAACCGCGCCGCCCGCATGCACGAGCGCGCCCAGCAGGACGGCCAGACCTGCATCGACTGCCACAAGGGCATCGCCCACAAGCCGGTCCACCAGCTGCTGGAGGACGAGGACGCCCCCGCCACCGCCGGCGTGACCCCGGCCGTCGCCACCCCCGCCACCCCGGCCCCGGTGGTGCAGCAGGCGGCCGCGACCTCGACCCCGGCGCCGGCGCCCGCTCCCGCCCCCGCTCCCGCTGCGGCTCCGGCCCCTGCCCCCGCTCCCGAACCGGCGGTGCAGACGGCGGCGGCCCCGGCTGGCGGCGGTGCTGCCGCGGCCATCGACTGGGCGGCGACGCCCGAGACCAAGGTCACCCTGTTCTACCCCGGCACCACGTCGTTCGAGTGGATCCAGCAGGGCAGCGACCACGGCGGCGCCCGCGCCTTCAAGGCCGGCGACAACTGCTCGTTCTGCCACGAGGGCGAACAGGCCGACATGGGCGCCAAGATGGTCAGCGGCGCCAAGGCGGAGCCGACCCCCATCCCCGGCAAGCCGGCCTTCGTGCCGCTGACGGTGAAGGCGGCCTTCGATGCCGAGGCGCTGTACATGCAGTTCAGCTGGCCGGAATCGCCCCACGCCCCCATTCCCTTCGCCGACGGCGGCATGATGGACCCGGAAAACCCGGTCAAGCTGGCGGTGATGCTGGATGCCGGCCATGTGGAGTTCGCCGGGCAGTCGGCCTGCTGGTCGTCCTGCCACCATGACGCCCGCACCATGCCCGATGCCCCGGCCGATGCCTCGGCGGTGGCGGGGCGGCTCGATGTCTCCCACGGCGTGACCAAGTACCTGCCGGCCACCCGCTCGGAAATCGAGATCCGCGGCGCCGACGGCAAGCCGCGCGGCGGCTGGGACAAGCTGAAGGACGAGGGCGAGATCGCCGCCATGCTCGACCAGGGCGTCTTCCTCGACCTGTGGCGCTACAAGGGCGGCACTGGCGAGGCGGAGAACTCCTACGTCCTGGCGGAGCGCGTCGTCACCGATGCCAGCGGCCTCGCCTTCGAAGGCGGCCTGCAGAACGGCGTGTGGACGGTCACCATGACCCGCAAGCTGAACACCGGCGTCACCGGCGACGTGGTGCTGGAACCGGGCAAGACCTACACCGTCGGCTTCGCCCTGCACGACGACCACACCAACGGCCGCTTCCACCATGTATCCATCGACTACCGGCTCGCGCTGGGCGCCGATGGGGCGGAAATCACGGCCATCCAGAAGTAGAGCGCATCAGGGGCGGTGCCCGGCACGCCGGCGCGCCGCCCCTCACCATCTGCCGGGAGAGGCACCCATGAAGACCACCCTTCGCCGCACCGTCGCCGCCATCCTGGCGGTCGCCGCCGTGCCCTTCCTCACCCTTGCCGCCCCTGCCCTCGCCGCCGAGCGCCAGCCCATCCAGGGCCTGCTGGGCGCCGACTTCGGCATGGACCTGCAAAGCGTCCGCGCCGCCGTCGAGGCCGGCGGCCTTACCCGCATCAGCGCCCAGGCGGAGGACGGCGACACCCTGCTGTCCGGCGTGCTGGAGACCGACGGCGTCGCCCGCACGGTGCTGTTCGTCTTCCCCGCCGCCCGCGACCGGCTGGCGCTGATCATCGAGTTCCACGACGACACCGCCCGCGCCGCCGCGCTGGAAGACGCCCTCACCGCCCGCTACGGCGCCCCCATCGACGAGGACGGCACCAAGGTCATGCGCGAGCAGCTCGGCGACCAGCTGCCCGAGGGCCTGGAGGATCTGCGGGTGTGGGCCGACAAGGTCGACGGTGCCGACCGTCTGGCCCGGCTGATGACCTTCCCCAACTATGTCGCCGTCGAATACATCGACAGCGCCCTGCTCAACGCCCTCAACTGACGGCCAGGGCAGGAAAACGAAACGGCGCCGGCGAGCCTCCCCGCCGGCGCCGTTGCCCTGTCCGGGCGCTGCCGTCCGTTATTCGACGATGACGCTGCCGGCCATGCCCTCGTTCTCCCAGTGCGGGCCGCACAGGTAGGGGTAGACGCCGGGGGTCGGGAAGGGAAACTCCCACCACTCCGACAGGAAGATGCGGTCGCTCTCCTCCTCCCCCTGCTCCTTCAGCCAGACCGTGTGGCTGGTGCGCTCCACGTTGATCCAGCGCACCGTGGTGCCGGCCGGAACGGTCACGTTGTGGGGGCAGAAGGTGTTCTTGTACATGAGCACCGGGACTGTGCCGGGCGGCAGTTCCGGCGCGTCCGATTTGGCGTAACGGGCCTCCGCCTCGGCGCAGGGATCGGCCTCGGCGGCGGCGGCCGGAGCCTGCAGCAGGGCGGCCAGGACGGCGGTGGCGGCGGTGAAGGGAAACAACAGTCGCATGATCTCGCACTCCCGCTTGCAACCGTCCGATGATGCCGGGCGGCGGGGCGGCGGGACTTGATTGTGGGCAAGGTGACCGGCTCAGCGCAGCAGGTCGGCCTCGCCGAAGCTGGCGCAATAGGCGCGCAGCAGCGCCTCGTCCTCCACCACCACATGGTCGCCTGCGCACACCACGCCGGCCTCGTCCAGCCGCCGCAGGGCGCGGGACAGGCTTTCCGGCTCGATGCCGATGCGGCTGGCCACCAGCTGCTTGCGCAGGGGCAGGCGACCGCGGCCGTTCCAGGCGTCGGACTCGATCAGCGACAGCAGGTAGGACGCCAGCCGCTGGCTGGGGCTGTGGGCCTTCAGGTGGTGGATTTCGTGGATCAGGAACACCTGCCGGGCGAGCAGGCTGTCCAGCATGTGGAAGCCGAGCGTCTTGTTGTCGCGCAGGGCCTTCAGGAACAGGCGGCCGTCGATGCGGATGAGGGTGGTACCGCCCTGAACCTCGGCATTGACCGGGAACCGGCCGGCGCCGAACAGCGCCGCCTCGGCGAAGGACTCGCCGCTGCCGATGATGGTCACCAGGCTCTGGTCGCCTTCGGGCGTGAGCGCGAACAGGTGCACCGCCCCTTCCGCCACGGCATAGAAGGCATCCGCCTCGTCGCCCGCCGAAAACAGCAGGGCGCCGTGATCGTAGCGGCGGACCGAGCCGGTGGCGGCCACCGCCTCCAGTTCCGCCGGCCCCAGTTGCGCGAACAGCGGCGCCTGCGACAGGGCGCGCAGGTCGGCGGCGACCAACGGACGGTTCTCAGCCATGGCGCATCTCCGCGTCGTCGTCCTCGTCGGGGATGAAGCCTGCGAACTCGGCCAGGGCATCCATGTCGGCCACCACCAGCCGGTCGCGGCCGGCCGGCGTCACCCCGACGGGCGCCAGCTTGGCGATGGAGCGCGACAGGGTTTCCGGCGTCATGCCCAGCTTTTCCGCCACCACCCGCTTGCTGTACGGCAGGTCGATCTCGGCCGGCCCTTCCTGCACCGGCGACAGCTGCACCAGGAACATGGCCAGGCGCTGCGCCGTCGACTTCATCTTCAGTTCGGTCACCTGGTTGAGCAGCCCGCGCAGCGAGCCGGTCACCGCCCCCATCACCGTCAGCACCACGTCATAGTTGCGGGCGAGCGCGGCGTTCAGCGCCTCCGCCGGGATGGCCAGCGCCTCCACCGCGTCCAGCGCCACCGCCGACACCTGATAGTCGCCGACGCCGGTCGCCGCCGTCTCGCCGATCAGGGTGCCGGGGCCGTGGATGTCGATGACATGCTCGTCCCGCGCCGTGGCGCCGGGCAGGTAGACCTTGACGTAGCCGGAGCGCACCGCGAACAGCGCCTCCGCCCGCCGGCCGCGCTCGATCAGGCGTTCGCCGGCGCGGAAGCTGCGCACCTCGGCCAACGCCGCCAGCGCCTCGCGCTCGCCATGGGGCAGGCGGGCGAACAGGCGCGACTGGGCGAGCATCTGGGCGGCAGCGGAAGCGGGCATGGCGAGACCTAGTGCTTTTTGGCTGAATCCGGCCGTTAGTCTAATCCTGTTTCACAACCCTCACCAAGGGCCAAGGTGCGTAAGGTAGCAAGACTTTCAATCTGTACCTCCCTACGTCGCACCTGGATGCCGTGGTCGCGCAGGCGCTGGAAGGCGCGCGACAGGTTCTCCGGCGCCATGCCCACCGCCCCCGCCATGACGTAGTGCGGTACATCCAGGGTGAAGGCGACGGGGCCGTCGTCGGCCTCGTCCCCTGCCCGCCCGGGCACCGCCTCGGCGGCGGCGCGCAGCAGCCAGATGCACACCCGCTGCGTCGGTGGCAGCGCCTTCAGTTCCGCCAGCCGTCGCGCCATGGCCCGCCAGCGGGCGCCGAGCACGCCGAGCAGCGACGTCAGCCGCGCCGGCTCCGCCTCCAGCCGGCTGAGCAGGGCGCCGCGGGTGACGACGGCGATGCTGCAGTCGGTCAGCGCCTCGCCGTTCACCGGGTAGCGCTGCAGCCCGACCATGGCCGGCAGGCCGAACATGTCGCCGGGGCCGAAGACGTGCAGCACCGCCTCGCCGCCGCCGGAGTCGCCGACGAACAGCCGCACCCGGCCGGAGCGCAGCAGGAAGAAGCGGTCGGCCGGGTCGCCCTGGCCGAACAGCAGGGTGCCCGCCGGCACGAACAGGTCGCTGCCGGCCGCCAGCAGGGCCGCCGTCACCTCCGGCGCCACCGGATCATGCAGGGCGCATCCATGGGCGTTCATGCGTGGCCCTCCAGCATCGCCTGCAGTCGGCCGGGATCGGCAATGGCGACGTGGCGGCCGCGCACGCTGACGCCGTCGGCGCGCAGATGGCGCAGCACGCGGCTCAGGCTCTGCTGGGTCATGCCGAGGTGGGCGGCCAGGATCTTCTTCGCCATCGGCAGCCGCACCTCCAGCCCGCCGCCGCGCGAGGCCGGCGGCAGGCCAAGCAGATAGGCGGCGGTGCGCTGCTTGACGGTGCGCTGGCGCATGGCTTCGGTGGCGCCGATGCAATGGCGCAGGCCGATGGACAGCAGGCCCACCAGCACCAGCGCCAGTTCGCCGTCGGCGGCGGCAAGGGCGGCCAGGCGGGCGGGGTCGATCTCCACCACCTCGCCGGCCGCCACCGCCTCCACCGTCACCGAATGGCGGCGGTCGGCGCACCAGTCGGCGAGGCCGATGAGGGTGCCGCGCATCAGCTCCTCCACCGGCACCGGCAGGTCGCTGCCGCTCTCGGCCAGCGGAACGGAGCACAGGAAGCGGCCGCTGAGCACCAGGAACAGGCGGTCGACGGCGTCGCCGGCGCGGGCCAGCACGGCATCGCGCGGCACCGGGCGGACGCCGCCGAGGGGCATGAGCCGGCGCACGGCGGCGGCAGTGACGGCGGAATCGGACAGGCGTTCGATGTCGATGGGCATGGCATCACGGCCCTTCAATACCAAGGGGGTGGAAACCATGCTGCCCGCCCCGCCGCCGGCGTCCCTTGACGCTGGTCAAGAATTGGCGGGCGATTTCGCCGCCGTCATTGCGGGGAAGACGGCGCCGGGGTCTCGATCAGCCGCAGCAGGGTGCCGTCCAGGTCGATGAGCGCCGCCATGCGGCCCCACGGCTGCGCCACCGGCGGATGCAGGCGGGGAAAGCCGCTGCGCCCCTCGGCAATGTCCGCCGCCCGGCAGTCGGCATAGAAGGCGTCCAGGTCGGTCAGGCGCAGGCAGCAGCTGAACCAGCTGGACAGCGGATCGACCTCGGGGTGCGGGAAGAACTCCAGCATCAGGCCGCCGCGCTTTAGGATCAGCCAGCCGTCGTCGCGCCAGTGGCGGGTGAAGCCGAGCCGGCCGTAGAACGCCTCCGTCGCGTCGAACGACCGGGCGGGCAGGTTCGGGGTGGCGTAGCCGTCCATGGCGGGCTCCCTGGGCAGGCGCGAGAGGAACGCCCAGGGTGCCCGCCGGCCGGATCGCTGTCGATGGTCTACAGCCGCACCACCCCGTGGCCGTCGTCGATCCAGGCGGCGGTGGCCCCGCCCGCCGCCAGCACCCGCGCCCGCTCCGCCGCCGGCAGCAGCGGCAGGGCGGTGGAAAGGGCGTCGGCGGTGGTGGCGGTGGTGGCAGCGACCGTCACCCGCAGCCCCTCCCCGCCCGGCAGGCCGGTGCGGGGGTCGAGCAGATGGCCGCGCGGGTCGATGCGGGTGCCCGCCGCCGCCGTGGTCGCCAGCGCTCCGCCGGACAGCGGCAGCGGCGCCGCGCCCTCGGCGGGCGCCACCTGCCATGGCCGGCCGGAGGGGTGGGCGCCGAGGGCGCGGGTCTCGCCCAGCGACACCAGCACCTCCGTCAGTCCCTCCCGCCGCAGCAGGTCCGCCACCCGGTCGGTGATGTAGCCCTGGGCGATGCCGTTGAGGGTGACCGCCATGCCCGGCCGGGCGAAGCGGACGGCATCGGGCGCCACCGAGACCGCCTGCCAGTCCACCAGCGCCCGCGCCGCCCCCAGCTCCGCCGCCGCCGGGCGGGTGCCGGCGCGGGCATGGCGGGCGTGCAGGCTCCACAGCGGCTGCACGGTGACGTCGAAGGCGCCGCCGGTGAGCGCCGACACCGCCCGCGCCCGCCCCATCAGGTCCACCAGTTCCAGCGGTGGCGCCTCCAGCCGGCCGGCGGCATTGAGGCGGCTGAGCGCGCTGTCGGGGCGATAGAGGCTGAACACCGCCTCCAGCCGGGCGATCTCGGCCTGCAGGCGGGGCAGCAGCGGCAGCGCCTCCGCGGGCAGGATCATCTCCGCCGCGCCGCCCAGCGCCACCCCCTTCCACCGGCGCAGGCCGGCGTCGGCCAGGGCGGCGGCGGCGGCGGCGACGGCGGCGGCGATGGCGGCGGTGCCGGCGGCGATGACCAGCAGGCGGCGGCGGCTGAGGGCGGTCATTGCGAAACCTCCGTGGCGGCCGTGGCGGCGGCGGGAGTGGCGGCGACCTCGCCGGCGGGGGTCAGGCAGGTCACCGGGTCTTCGCCCAGCAGGTCGAAGATGGTCGGTTCGCCCAGGGCGCCGTGGCGCTCGCCGTGGGAGTGCATGGGCATGGGGGCATCGTCCTCCGGCGCCCGCAGCACGTAGTCGGGCGGGATGTCCGCCCACCCGACGATGCGGCCACCGTGGCGGGCGACGAAGGCCTCCGCCGCCGGGCGGGCGGAGAACGGCACCGCCTCCGGCATCGCCATGCCGCCGCGGGCCTCGCTGTCGATGACGTAGAGGGCGGCGTCGTGCAGCACCCAGGTGTCGGGCTCGGCCCAGCCCTGCGCCGTCGCCATGTCGGAGACGTAGATGGCGGCGATGGCCTTGCTTTCCTCCGGCAGCAGGGTGAAGGCGACGGCGTCGCTCACCGCCGGGAACCACAGCACCTCGCCGCCGGTCAGGTGGATCTGGGCGCGCGGCCCGGCGTGGTCGAGCAGCATCATGCCGCCGAAGTGGGTGACGGCGTCGCGGGTGGGGGCGACCGGCGGCGGCGCCTCCGCCTGCTGGCCGCCGTCGTCGCAGGCGGTGAGCAGCAGCGAGGCGGCGGCGGCAGCGATCAGAAGCCAGCGGCGCATCACAGTTCCCTCCGGGCAAAGATGGTCCAGGCGACCGCCAGCGGCCCGGCGATCCACGCCAGCAGGGCCAGCATGGGCCACACCGCCGGCAGATCGGCCACCACCGCCTCCAGCCCGGCGATGGCGCCGGCGCCGTCAAAGGCGGCGAGCGTCAGCAGGCGGTAGGCGTCGGCCGGGTTGGCGAGCAGCCACGCCGGCAGGGTCTGGCCGAGGAAGCCCTGGCCTCCGGTCGCCACCAGCGCCGCCAGCAGGCCCATGTCGTAGAGCACCACCAGGAACAGCCACACCACGATGGCGACGCCGGCGGCGGTGGTGCGTTCCCGCACCGTCACGCTGATGACCGTTCCCACCGCCACGAAGGCGAGGCCGAGGCCGATGGAAGCGCCGATCAGGCCGGCGAAGTTCCACCATTCGGCCGAGGTCGGCAGCACCGGCGCGCTGAAGCCGATGGCCAGTGCCGCGCTGCCGAAGCCGACGGTGGTGGCGAACGACAGAATGGCGGCATGGCCGAGGAACTTGCCGGCGACGATCTGCCAGCGGCTGAGGGGGTAGGCGAGCATCAGCAGCAGCGTGCCGCGCTCCGCCTCGCCCACCACGGTGTCGAAGGCGAGCAGCAGGGCGATCAGCGGCAGCAGGTAGATGCTCAGGCTCGACAGCGACACGATGGTCACCGTCAGCCGGCCGGTGCCCACCTCGCCCACCGGCGCGCTGCCGACCAGGGCCAGCGCCAGCGCCAGGGCGGCGAGGATGAGCGTCGCCGTGGCGACCCAGCGGTTGCGCAGGCCCTCGCGGATTTCGCGGCCGGCGATGACGAGACTGGGGCTCATGACGGCACCTCCTGCTGACCGGCCGGCGGCAGGCCGCCGAAGTGGGCATAGACGTCCTCCAGGCTCGGCGGCAGGACATCAAGGTCTTCGACGCTGCCGTCGGTGCCGGCGGCAAGCCGGCGCAGGGCGTCCATCTTCATGGCGAGCGACACCCCCAGTTCCACCGACCGGCCGTTGGCGGCCAGCACCGTCGCCCCTTCGCCGGCCTGGGCGGCGGCGCGGGCGGCCCCACCTTCCGGCACGCGGACGCGGATGCGCACCGGCAGGCCGGCCGCTTCCTGCAGGCCGCGCAGGGTGTCGCAGGCGACCAGCCGGCCCTTGCGCATGATGGCGATGCGGTCGGTGCGCAATTGCAGCTCGGTCAGCACGTGCGACGACAGCAGGATGGTCACGCCGCGCGCCTTCATGTCGCGCAGGATGCGATAGAACTCCTGCCGCAGCATGGGGTCGAGGCCGGTGGTCGGCTCGTCCAGCAGCAGCAGGCGCGGGTCGCCCAGCAGCGCCTGGGCGAGGCCGAGGCGCTGGCGCATGCCCTTGGAATAGGTGCGAACCGCCTTGTTGCCGGCTTCCGCCAGACCGACCGCCTGCAACAGCTCCTCCACCTGCGCCTTGGGCGCGCCCTTCAGGCGGGCGTAGAAGCGCAGCGCCTCCCGCCCGGTGGAGCCGCCGGTGAAGCTGACGTTCTCGGGCAGGAAGCCGACGCTCTGGCGGCCGGCGATGCCGCCCGCCGCGCCCAGCACCGACAGGCTGCCGGAGGTCGGGCGGGTGAGGCCCAGCACCATCTTCATCATGGTGGTCTTGCCGGCGCCGTTGTGGCCGAGCAGGGCCAGGAACTCGCCCTGCGGCACCGCCAGCGACAGGTCTTCAACCGCGGTGAAGCTGCCGTAGCGCTTGGTCACATGGTCGAGGCGGATGACGTCTTGGCTCATTTCAGGATCTCCGCCAGCCGCTCCGCCGTGGCCGGCGGCGGGCGCATGAGGGGGTGGGGGTCGACGACGCCGCCGGGCAGGATGGCCGGGAAGGCCGACTGCGCCCAATGGATCAGCTGCACCGCCGGACTGGTCAGCAGCAGCTTGGCTTCCGGCGCCCGCCAGACGATCTGGTCGACCAGGCCGTTGGGGCGGTAGGGGCGGTCGGCGATGCCGTCGTTGTCGAGGTCGAAGGCGGCGTTGTCGGACCAGTAGTTGCCGATCCCGTTCTCGGCCCATTCCAGATACTTGGTGCCGACGTACTTCACCTGGTTCTCGTTGCCGACGAAGGCATTGCTGACCACCGTGTTGCCTTCCGACCCGGCGGTGAAGTGAATGCCGATGCCGCAGCCCTGGAACAGGTTGTCGCGGAAGTCGTTCTTGTTGGCGTTGTAGATGAAGACGCACTTGGCGCCGCCATCCACCACCGAATTGCGCCGCATGACCGACGAGTTGGCGAAGTTGAACACCAGTCCATGCTCGGAATCGCCGCGGCTGACGTTCTCTTCCACCGTCAGGCTGTGGCTGAACATGATGACGTACCCGGCGTCATTGCCGATCGAGCGGTTGTTCCGCAGGATGCTGTCGTTGGTGTACATGTAATGCACGGCGAAGCGCACGCCCTGCATGACGTTGTCGGCGAACACGTTCTGCTTCGAGGTGGTGGTGAAGATGCCGTCGCGGCTGCCGGAGATGAAGTTGCGCTCGATACGGCTGCCGGGGGAGTTCCACATCTGCACGCCGTTGCCGCGTTCGTTCACCCGCAGGTCGCCGCGGCCGCCGATGATGTTGTCGATCACCTGGGCATTTTCCGGCCCCTTCAGGAACACGCCGATCAGCGTGTGCTCGAACCGGTTGCCGGCGACCACGGCGCGCGGCGCCTTTTGGGTGACGTAGACGCCGCTGTCCTCCTTCTCCAGCGAGCCGCCGGAGTTGCGGATGGTCAGGTTGCGCAGGGTGATGTCGGGGGCGCGCAGCTCCAGCACCCGGCCCTTGCCGCTGCCGTCGATGATGACCTGCCCCTCGCCGATGAGGGTGAGCGGCTTGTCGATGATCACCCCGCCGCGATAGGTGCCTTCTGGGAGACGCAGGACCTCGCCAGGTGACGCGGCGCCCACAAGGGCGGCGAGATCCTGCGTCTCCGCGAGGGCACCGGCGGCGGCAGGCATCTCCGCCCCGCCGGAGGCGGCCGGCGCCGTGGTGGCGGCGGTCACGAGGACCGCCGACACCAGCGCGAGGCTGCGTATGATGGCGCCGGGGCGCATCATGCCTTTTCCTTCGGGTGGACCAGCATGCGGCCGCGCATTTCCATGTGCAGCGCATGGCAGAACCACTGGCAGTAGTACCAGTGCACGCCCGGCCGGTCGGCCGTGAAGGTGACCGAGGCGGTCTGCTGCGGCCCCAGCTCCATCACCAGGCCGTAGTTGGACAGGGTGAAGCCGTGGGTAAGGTCGTCCACGTCATCGATGTTGGTGATGGCGATGGTGACCTCGTCGCCCTCGTTGACCTCGAACTTCTCCAGCGAGAATTCCGGCGCCTGCGAGGTCATGAACACGAAGACCTTGTTGCCTTCGCGGATCACGTCGGCGGCCGCCTCGGGGTCTACGCCCTTCGACTTGATCAGCTCCACCGTGTCCTTGAAGATCGGGTCGTTGCGGTCCCAGGTGTCGCGCGGGTTGACGATGTCGGCGCGGACCAGGATGCAGTCGTGCGGCTCGGCATAGGTCGGGCCGTCGTGGACCAGCTTCATCGGCTCCTTGTCGGAGTGGATGCTGATCAGCTGGTCGTTCTCCGGCTTCAGCGGACCGACGTTCAGGAACCGGTCCTTGGAGAACTTGTTGAGCGACACCAGCCACTTGCCGTCGGCTTCGCGGGTTTCGCCCATGGTGGTGCTGTTGTGGCCGGGCTGGTAGTGGACGTCGATCTTTTCCAGGATCGGGTCAACCTGGGCCCCGTTGAAGGCCTGGATCGCCTTCTCGATGTTCCACTTCGCCACCTGGCTGTCGATGAACAGGGTGGTGTAGGCGTTGCCGCGGTCGTCATAGGCGGTGTGCAGGGGGCCGAGGCCCAGCTGCGGCTCGGCCACGATCACCGACCGCGGTTCGGCCTTGCCCTCGAACACCGCTTCCAGCTTGGTCACATCCATCACCGACACGGTCGGCGACAGCTTGCCGTTGATGACCACGTGCTTGCCGTCCGGCGCCGTGTTGATGCCGTGCGGGCTGGTGGAGATCGGCACATAGACGGTGTAGGGCGAGCCCTTGCGGCCGTCCAGCACCGGGATGCCGTTCATCATGGTGGCCTTGCCGGCCTTCACCGCCTCTTCGATGCGGGCGATGTTGAACACGACCACGTGGTCCTGCTCGTTGGCCGTCATCTCCGCCAGGGTGACGCCCATTTCGGCGTTGTAGCTGGTGGAGAAGGCATACTTGCCCTGGTAGTCGGCGTCGACGTTGTCCAGGTTGCCGTCGACGATCACCTGCCACGCCACCTTCATCTCGTCGCCGTCGATGGCGGTGAAGATGCAGCGGTAGGCCGAGGGATTGTCCAGGTCGCGGCCGTCGTTGGGCAGCGGCGCTTCATGTTCGCCGTTGGCGAAGATGTAGCCGGTGCGCGGGTACTTCTGCGGGCGCAGGCCGTGGATGTCGTGGGCGTTGGGGATTTCGATGATCTTGTCGGGCTTCATCACGTCGCAGCGGATGCGGGCGACGCGGGTATTGGCCTTGTCGTTGATGAAGATGTAGCGCCCGTCATAGGTGCCGTCGGTGAACGACATGTGCGGGTGGTGGGCATCGCCGTTGTGGTAGATGCCACCGCGGGTCGACAGGAACTTCCTGGTTTCCTCGGTCAGG
Organism: Caenispirillum bisanense; assembly: GCF_039523075.1. NCBI lineage: Bacteria > Pseudomonadati > Pseudomonadota > Alphaproteobacteria > Rhodospirillales > Novispirillaceae > Caenispirillum > Caenispirillum bisanense. The sequence goes on along the minus strand of NZ_BAAAEP010000001.1, from coordinate 83,710 downwards.
TTCTCGGTGAGGATGCGGCGGCTTTCGTTGGTGATCCCCCAGCCGCTGGCGCTGTCGATGTTGAACACCGGAATGCGCATCAGCTCGCGCATGGACGGCACGCCGAAGATGCGCACCTCGCCCGACTGGCCCGAGGACCAGAAGCCGTAGTATTCGTCAAGCTCACCCGGCGCCACGGCGCCGTCGGCGCCCGGTGTCGCCGCCTTGGCACTGCGGATGCCGCCACCGGCCATGGTGACACCACCGACACCGGCCGCGCCCGCCAGTCCCGCAAGTGTCGCCCCTTTGGCAGTGGTTTCGAGCAGCGAACGCCGGGACATCCCGGTCGTCGTCGCGTCGCGCTCAGTCATGTTGCAGTCCTCCGTCTTGGTTTCTTCGCCTCGGGACGTTCCCCCCGGGGCTGCTGTCGGCGGCCGGATCAGGCCGCCTTCGGGTCGCGCTCCGCAGCGATGGGAGAGCTGCGGCGGCGCTCCTTCTTCAGGCGCCGCGTCACGTTGTGCGGACACCGGAAGTCGTCTCGGTAAAGCTCCTGGCAGTGCATGCAGTAGATGCACTCGTTCGGATTGATGTGCCCTTCGGGGTGGATCGACTGCACCGGGCATTCGCGGGCGCAGCGGTTGCACTGGGTGCCGCACTCCGGCCAGCGCTTCAGCCAGTCGAACATGCGGATCCGCGCCGGCACCGCCAGCGCCCCGCCCAGCGGGCACAGGTAGCGGCAGAAGAAGCGTTCGATGAACAGGCCCGCGACCAGCAGGGCCAGGGCGAAGACCACGAACGGCCAGTCGCGCACGAACTTGAGGATGATGGCGGTCTTGAACGGCTCGACTTCCGACAGCTTCTCGGCCAGGGCGAGGTCGTAGAGGGCGAGCCCGAACAGGGCCATGAAGATCATGTACTTGATCGGCCACAGCCGTTCATGCAGGCCCCACGGCACCTGGATCTGGCGGATGCCGAGGCGGCGGCCGGCGTGGTTGGTCAGTTCCTGCAGGGCGCCGAAGGGGCACAGCCAGCCGCAGAAGGGACCCCGGCCCCAGAACAGCAGCGAGGCGGCGACGGCGAACCACAGGATGAACACCAGCGGGTCCATCAGGAAGTACTGCCAGCTGAAGCCGTTGGCGATGGCGCTCGACAGGGTGAGCACGTTGACCACCGACAGCTGGGCGTTGGACAGCCAGCCGATCCACACCAGCGTGTAGGCGAGGAAGGCGTAGCGCATGCCCTTCAGCAGCTTCGGCCGCCGCACCACCAGATCCTGGAAGAAGAACACCACCGTCAGGAACACCACCGAGGCGGCCAGCAGCCCGGCGCTCCACAGGTTGGACTGCCAGATGCTCTTCCACAGGCTGTCGCGGGCGCTGCCCTCGTCGTGGTCGAGCAGGGCATCTTCGGCGACGGCGGAGGTGGCGGCAGCCGTCGGCGCGGCGGCGGGCGCCGGCGCCAGATAGGGTTCCGGCACGGCATAGGAGACGTCGAAGGTGACGAAGGCCTTGTCGAGGGCGCCGGTGGTGCGCTGCACCAGCAGTTCCAGCTGCCACGGCAGGGTGGGCGCGAACTCGACGTCGCGGGGGATGCGGAACAGGCCGACCTCGGGGAAGTCCGGCGCCCCCGCCGCCGCCACATGACCGAGGCGCTTGTGCCAGCGGTCGCGGAAGCGGATGGAGGACGTGTCCTGGGCCAGTTGGATGCGGTCGAAGATGCCGCCGCGCACATAGCCCGAGCCCTTGAAGGAATAGCGCCCCTGCCCCATCACCAGGATGGCCTGCTCGCCCTCGCCCAGGCTCTGCTGCAGGTTACGCCACTCGTTCTCGCCGAGCAGGGAACGGCCGATGGTCGGCACGCTGACCTGCGCCACGTAGAGGTCGATGAAGATGTCGTCCGCCTCGCCCGGTTCCGGCCGCGCCATGGCGGCGGCATTGCCGGCGGCGGCGAAGGCCTCGTTCACCTCCCCCACCGTCAGCAGCAGGCGGCGGACCGAGCCGTCGCCGACCAGGGTCTGCCAGTCGGTCACCTCCGCCGGGCGATCCATGGCGATGTCGCGCACCGGCGCCGCCGGCTGGGCACCGGCCGCCGCCAGACCGCCGAGGCCATGGCGGCGGGCCACCTTGGCGGCGGCGCGGGTGATGCTGTCGTGGAACACCAGCACGGTGACGGTGGCGCCGGAGATGATGTCCGGGTCGCCCTTGCCGGCCGGCGCGGTCATCGTGACGGCGTCGTAGCCGACCAGCCCGTCCAGGTAGGCGGTGATCTTGGACTCGGGAATGCCGATCAGCACGATCGGCTCGTGATGCTCCACCAGCCGCAGGCCGGAGATGACGCCCTCGGCGGTGACGCCGGTCAGCACGTGCATGGGCCGGCCGGAATAGCCGGTGGAATTGGTGAAGTCGGAGTTGATGAAGACGTAGCCGACCAGCTCCGCCCCCTTGAAGGCCGGCGCCACCGGCGGCTCACCCTCGGGCGGGCCCAGGCGATCGGCGCCGGGCACCAGGTCGGCGACCACCGCCTGCGGCAGGAAACGCTCCAGCACCGCCGCCTGCGCCGCCGCATCCGGCAGGACGAGGCCGAGGACGAAGGCGGCGATCAGGGCGGCGGCGCGAAGGCCTCGGGCTGGACCGGACATTGCACTCCCTCACTCCCGGAGCGTCGGGTGACGCTGCGATGCCGGCATGGTGGCCGGGGAGCGGGGAAAGAGCCTTGACGCTGGTCAAGTGTACGCGCGGTGGTGGTAGGCGACCCTGCCCACCCCGCCGCGGCGATCCGCGATCAGCCGAGCAGCGGATGCGCCGGGCGGTCGAGGGCGGCGATCAGCAGGGCCACGCCGATGGCGGTGACGGCGAGCCCGCCGGCCAGCCCGAACAGGGCAGCCAGCGGCAACCGTCGGGCCGTGCCGCCGGCCGCTGCGACGGCGGTGCCGGTGGCGGCCTCGGCACTGCGGCCGGCGGCGCTCGCCAGCACCGCCAGCAGCGACACGGTCAGCGCCGTGCCGAGGCTCATGGCCAGGGCGGCGGCGACGCCGGCCGGCCACAGCCCGATGCCGAAGGCGAGCACCAGCACCAGGATGGCGCCGGTACAGGGTCGCAGCCCGATGGCCAGCGACAGGGCGAGGATGCGGCCCCAGCCCTCCGCCGCCTCGGCCTGGGCCGGCGTCGGCAGGTGGGCATGGCCGCAGCCGCAGTCGTCGCCGTGATGGTGGTGATGGTGATGGTGGTCGTGGTCGTGGTGATGGTGGTGCGCCGCCGCCGCCGCCGGCCGCGCCGACCGCCATGCCCGCACCAGCGCCAGCCCGGCCCGCGCCACCAGCCACAGGCCGACCAGGGCGACGGCGGCATAGCTCGCCGGCTCCAGGTAACGGTCGGCGGTGCGGGTGGCCCAGCGGGCGCCGCCCTCGATCAGCAGGAAGGCCGCCGCCACCAGGGCAATGGCCGACAGCGCCTGCACCAGCGCCGCCGTGAACGACAGCACCACGGCGCGGCGGGTCTGGCGGCCGTTGGCGAGGGCATAGGCGCCGATCACCGCCTTGCCGTGGCCGGGGCCAAGCGCATGCAGCACGCCATAGATAAAGCCAAGGCCGATCAGCGACAGCGCCGCCTGCCCGGCGTGCTCGCCGCGCAGGGCCTCCACCGCCCCCTTGAGCGCCAGCTGATACTCGGCCTGGGACGCCCGCACCCACTGGCCGGCGGCGGCCAGCGCCTGCCCCACCGCCCCCTCCGGCACCAGACCGACCGCCGCCACCGCCACCACCGTCAGCACGGCGGCGAGCACGGCCAGGTGACGATAGGAGCGGCGGCGCGGCAGCGTCGGGAACGGCAGCATGGCGGGATCACCTCACGGGCAATGGACGATCAGCGTATCGGCGAAGGCACCGCCGATGCCCTCCGACCCCGGCTCCACGTCGGGCGACTGGTATGCATCGGACAGCACCGTCAGGTCGGGCTCGGCCGGGGCCGGACGCCGCTCCACCGAACAGGCGGCGGCGGCCGGCTGCACCGCCAGCGGCCTGTCCTCCTCGAAGGCGACGTCGATGTAGAAGCTCGGGTCGAAGACGCGCAAGGCAAGCGGCTGGTGGCGCAGGTCCACCGGCTGCGGCAGCGTCAGGGTGAAGGTGAACTCCAGCCGGCCGTCGACCCAGGCGGCGTCATACTCGGTGACCGGCAGGGTGTCGAGGCGGCGACCGTCGTGCCGCAGATCGGTGAAGTAGCGCCAGTCGCGCAGGTTGGTCATGGCTTCCGCCGCCATGGTCCGCAGGGCGGCGGCATCGCGCGCCGGCAGGTCCATCACCGCCGCTTCGGAATACAGCTCGTCGAACAGCCAGCGCAGGGCGACCGCGTGCAGGCGGCGGTCGACGTCCAGGTGCAGGACGGCGCGGGTGTCGATCCAGACATGCGGGTGAGCCGCCACCGGCGGCGGAGCGGCAGCCAGCACGGCGCCGAGGACCGCGGCGGCGGTCAGCAACAGCCTCAGGCGGCGCGCGCGGGGGGCGCGGTCTGCCATCGTCGACCCTTCTCTCCGTGGGAACTGCCGCCACACTGCCGGAGCCGGCGGCCGGGATCAAGCCGCGGCGGCACCGACGCCAGCGTTATAATATAACGCTCGCCCCGATGTCCACCGCGGCCGTCCCCCCTCGGGACCGGCGGAGAGAAGCAGACGGCGGTCCTTAGAACCGCACGGTCCCGCTGAGCATGACCGTACGGCCGGGTTCGGATTCCTGGGAGGCCAGGGTTTCCTGGTACTTGGTGTCGAAGATATTGTCGACTGTCAACCGCAGAGTCACCGCCTCGTTCAGCTGCGGCGGCGTGTAGCTGACATAGGCGGCGTGCAGCAGGTAGCCGCCGGCCGGGTCGTCGGCGGCATCGCCGGGATTGTCCGGCAGTGCCACGTCGAGATCGCGCCGGCCCATGAACCGCCAGCCGAAGTCGAGGCCGTTGTCGCGGTCACGGCCGCCGATGGTCAGGGTGGCGTAGTCCCCCAGGCCGCTCGGCAGGCGTTCGCCGGTCTGGGCGTTCTTGCCGCGCGCGCGATGGGCCGACAGGGCGGCATAGGCAAAGCCGACGTCGTAGGACACCTCCAGTTCGCCGCCATGCAGGGTGGCCTCCGGCACGTTGGCATAGCCGTAGGTGGAGTTAGCGAAGTCGGGCGCCCCGAAGCGGTTGCGGGCCATGTTGAAGTACTGGCTGATGTAGTCGTCGACGCTCGACTGGTAGACCGCCGCCTTCGCGCGCAGGCGGTCGCCGTCCAGCAGCAGACCGTCCTGCGCCACGTTGACGCCCACCTCCCAGTTTTCGGCGGTTTCCGGCGCCAGTCCGGGGTTGGGCACGAAGCGGAACGAGGCCGGCGGCGGGTGGGTGCCGTTGATCAGCGTCTCGGTGATGGCGGGGGCGCGGAAGGCCTGCGCCCAGGTGGCGTAGGGGGTGATGCCGGGGAACACCTCGTACCCCACCGTCACCTTGGGAGACAGGGCGTTATCCGACGACTCAAGCCCGCCGCCTTCCAGGTGGTAATCGTCGAAGCGCAAGGCGGCGACGACCGACAGGCGGTCGGTCAGGGCGATTTCGTCCTGCACGAAGGTGCCGAGGATGCGCCGCTCGCCGCTCGGGGTGAAGTCCAGCGGCCCGCCGGCCCGGCTGGCGCTCACCGTATCCTGGAAGCCGTCGACGCCCACCGTCAGGGCATGGCCGGTGCCGCCGAGGTCGAAGCGCGAGGTGTTGAACAGGTCGAAGCCCGGCGTCTCCACCTCCACCTGCGTCCGCCGGCCGGACAGGGCGCCGGTGATCCGCGTCTCCTTCTGGTCGGTGGTGGTGTAGTAGAGGTTGGCGGTCAGGTCGACCAGCGGGGTGTCGGGCGGCGTGAAGTGATACTGGCCGGTCACCGTGTTGGCGGTGGTGGTCAGGTCTTCCACCGTGGTGGTGCCGCTCTTGAACTCGAAGCGGTTGTGCAGCAGGCCGACGCGCAGCTGGTGCGACTCGTTGGGCGTCAGGGTCAGCTTGGCCAGGGCGCTGCGCTGGTCCCAGCCGGAGTTGGGCACGGTGCGGCCGTCGCCATCTTCGTAGTTGCCGCGGGTGGCGAGCGAGGTGGAGACCACCAGATCGGCCCAGTCGACGGCACCATAGGTGGTGGCGGTGCCGCGCCGTTCATCGGCATTGGTGCCGCCGCCGGCGGTGATGGCGGCGCCGAACGACTCGCCCGGCCGCAACAGGTCGGCGGCATCCTTGGTGCGGAAGTTGACGACGCCGCCGACGGCGCCGGAGCCGTAGACCGTCGCCGACGGCCCGCGCACCACGTCCACCTGACCGATCAGTTCGGGGTCGATGAACACCATGGTGTTCTCGCCGTGGCCGGAGCGCTGGAAGTTCTGGCGGGCGCCGTCGACCATCACGTTGACGCGGCCGAAATCCTCCATGCCGCGGATGTTGATCTTGGTGCCCGGGCCGCTGGTGGACGAGGCCGAGGTGGTGACGCCCGGCACGCCGATCAGCAGGTCGCCCGCCGTCGACGGCTGCCACGGCGCGAAATCCTCCTCCGTGCGCACCGACACCGGCGCCAGGGCATCGACGGCGCGCTTCTCCGTCCGCTCGGCCGAGATGGTCACCGGCTCCAGCAGCTGCACCGAGGCGGCCGCCGCCAGTTCCTCCGCCTGCGCCGCCAGCGGCAGCACGACCGCGAGGGCCGATGTTCCCACCAGGGCATGTCTGAACCTGCGCATGTGCTTCAGTCCCTTCCGGTATGCGTAAGGTTGTGCCTCCCAGCCCTTTGATAGCGAGTCTTTTTAAGATTGCAAAGCATTCTCATTCGCATTACCCCTACGTCATGGCGCCGTGTCGCAGATCGTGCCGAGGCGCCCGCCCCACCTTCAGGAGAGGTTGCTCCGCCATGACCACGCCGCCGCCGCCCGCTTCCCTGTCCGCCCTTGCCGATGCCTGGGGGACCGTCCATGCCGGCACCGCCGGCGCCCGCCCGCGCGACCTGGCGGCCGGGCTCGGCCACCCGGAGGCGCAGTTGCTGGCCGCCGCCACTCCGGCCACCGGCGTCCACCGCCTGCAGCCGCGCTGGGCGGAGCTGATCCACGCCCTGCCGGAGGTCGGCGAGGTGATGGCGCTGACCCGCAACGACCACGCGGTGCATGAAAAGACCGGCCGCTTCGGCAATGTCCGCGGCATGGGCGAGGCCATGCTGGTGCTGAACGACGCCGTCGACCTGCGCCTGTTCCTGGGCGTGTGGGGCCATGGCTTCGACGTCACCACCCACAGCAGCCACGGCGAGCGCCGCAGCCTGCAGATCTTCGACATCCACGGCGACGCGGTGATCAAGGTCTACCGCACCGCCAACACCGACGCCGAGGCCTTCGACGCCCTCTGCCGCCGCTTCCGCGCCGACGAGGCCGCCGCCCCTGCCCTGCTGGCGGTGGAGCCGCCGCCGGCGCCGGAAGCGCCGCAGCCCGATGCCGCCGTCGATCTCGCCGCCCTCCAGGCCGGCTGGCGCGGCCTGACCGACGTCCACAACTTCCGCCGCCTGCTGCGCGATGCCGGCGCCACCCGGCACCAGGCGCTGCGCCTGATCGGCCGCGAGTTCGCTGAGGAGGTGGCGCCCGATGCCCTGTCGCGCACCCTGACGCTGGCGGCCGACCAGCAGGTGCCGATCATGGTCTTCGTCGGCAACCGCGGCTGCGTGCAGATCCACAGCGGCCCGGTGAAGAAGATCGTCGAGATGCGCGGCTGGACCAACGTGCTCGACCCCGGCTTCAACCTGCACGCCGTCACCGCCGCCGCCGCCTCGGCCTGGGTGGTGCGCAAGCCGCAGGCCGACGGCACGGTGACGGCGCTGGAACTCTACGACGACGCCGGCCGCAACTACGCCATCCTCTACGGCGTCCGCCCCGCCGGCCTGCCCGAGAGCACCGCCTGGCGCGCCATCCTGGAGACCCTGCCGCGCCTGCCGGCCGGCAGCCAGACCGCCGCCGAATGAGCCGGGAGTCCTCAGCCATGCGCCGTCGCCTGCTTCCCTTCGTCGCCGCCGCCGTGGTCGCCGCCGGGGCCGCCCCGTGGCAGCCGGCCGCCGCCGGCAGCGCGCCCGACGTCGACGGCCGCATGGTGGAGGCCGCGGCGCCGGCGCGGGTCATCAGCATCGGCGGCCCGGTGTCGGAGGTGATCGCCACCCTCGGCCGCGGCGAGGCGGTGCTGGCGGCGGATTCCACCACCGCCTTCCCGCCGGACTACGACAGGCTGCCGCGGGTCGGCTACCTGCGGTCGCTGGGGGCGGAAGGGCTGCTGTCGGCGGCGCCCGACCTGATCATCGCCCAGAACGACGCCGGCCCCGATCAGGTGCTGGCGCAGGTGGCGGCGGCGGGCGTGCCGGTGCTGCGCCTGCCGCCGGCCAACGATGCCGCCGGGCTGGACGACATCATCGCCCGCATTGCCGCCATCCTCGACGTGCCGCAGGCCGGCGCCGCCCTGTCCGCCCGCCTGCAGGCCGAGGCCGCCGCCCTGCCGGCGCCGACGGCCGAGGCGCCGGCGGTGCTGTTCCTGCTCATGGGCCATGGCGGCGCGCCCATGGCGCCCGGCCGCGACACGCCCATCCACGCCCTCATCGAGGCTGCCGGCCTGCGCAATGCCTTTGCCGAGGTCAGCGGCTGGAAGCCAATCGCCGCCGAGGCGCTGCTGGCCGCCCGCCCGGCCGGGCTGATCGTGTCGGAGCGCACGCTGGAGCTGCTGGGCGGTGTCGACGGCCTGCTGGCGCCGCCGCTGCTGGCCCGCCTGCCGCACCTGCGCGAGGTGCCGGTGGTGGCGCTCGACCCTGCCCTGCTCCAGGGCCTCGGCCCGCGCACGCCGCAGGCCGCCCGCCGGCTGGCGGAAGCCTTCGGCACCCTGCCGGAGCCGGCGCGACGACGCCGGCCGCCGCCGTGCTGCGCCAGCCGGCCCGCCTGCTGCCCCTGCTGGGCGGGCTGGCGGTGGTCAGTGCCCTGCTCGCCATCCTGTTCGGCGGCGTGCCGGTGGCTTTCGGCGATGCCCTGGCGGTGGCCGGCGGCTGGCTCGGCCTGGGTGCCGGCGCCGGCGATCCGGCGGTGCTGGCGGTGCTGGAGGTGATCCGCGGCCCGCGCGTGCTGCTGGCCTGCTGCGTCGGCGCCACCCTCGGCGGCGGCGGCGCGGTGATGGAGGCGCTGTTCCGCAACCCGCTGGCCGACCCCGGCCTGATCGGCGTCTCCGCCGGCGCTGCCATGGCCGCCGCGCTGGCCATCGTCATGGCCGATGCGGTGGGCGCCGTGCTGCCGCTGCCGCGCGGCTGGCAATTGCCCATCGCCGCCTTCATCGGCGGCCTCGGCACCACCGTGCTGGTCTATGCCCTCGCCCGCCGCGACGGCCGCACCTCGGTGGCCGGCATGCTGCTGGCCGGCATCGCCGTCAACGCCATCGCCGGCGCCGTCACCGGCCTGCTCACCTACGTCAGCGACGACCAGCAGCTGCGCCAGCTGACCATGTGGAGCATGGGCAGCCTGGGCGGTGCCGCGCCGGGCACGCTGACGCCCGCCCTCATGCTGATGCTGCTGTCGACGCTTGGCGGCCTGCTGCTGTGGCGGCCGCTCAACCTCATGCTGCTGGGCGAGGCGGAGGCCTTTCATCTGGGCGTTGCCGTCGACCGCCTGAAGATGACCGCCGTGGTGCTGGTGGCGGTGGGCGTGGGCGCCGCCGTCGCCGCCGCCGGACCCATCGCCTTCGTCGGGCTGGTGGCGCCGCATCTGGTGCGGCTGCTGGGCGGCGCCGACCATCGGCTGGTGCTGCCCGGCGCCGCCCTGCTCGGCACCGCCATGGTGTGCCTGGCCGATCTGGCGGCGCGCACCCTGGTGCTGCCGGCGGAACTGCCGGTCGGCCTCATCCTGGCGGCCGGCGGCGGGCCGTTCTTCCTCGCCCTGCTGCTGACCGCCCGCCGGCGCGGAGACCTGCCATGAGCGTGCGCCTCAACCGCGCCTCCTACCGGGTGCGCAGCAAGACCCTTGTCGATGACGTCACCTGCGCCCCGCAGCGCGGCCGCCTGACCGTGGTGCTGGGGGCCAACGGCGCCGGCAAGTCCACCCTGCTGCGCCTGCTGGCCGGCGAGATCGCCCCCACCGACGGCACCGCCCTGCTTGGCGGCCGGCCGCTGGCGGCCTGGCCGGCGGAGGATCTGGCCCGCCGCCGGGCGGTGATGCCGCAGGCCACCCGCCCGCTGCCGCTGCGGGTGGCGGAGGTGGTGGCGCTCGGCCGGGCGCCGCACCGCCGGCAATCCTCCGCCGCCCTCGATGCGCGGGTGGTGGGCGAGGCGCTGGAGGAAGCCGGCGTCGCCCATCTGGCCGACCGCCCGGTCGCCAGCCTGTCGGGCGGCCAGCGCCAGCGCGTCGCCCTGGCCCGCACCCTGGCGCAGCTGCCGCCGCCGCGGGCCCGCGACAGCGCCGTGCTGCTGCTGGACGAGCCCACCTCCGCCCTCGACCCCGCCCACCAGCATGCCGTCATGGCGGTGGCGCGGCGGGTGGCGGCGGATGGCGCCGCCGTGGTCGCGGTGCTGCACGACATGACCCTGGCCCTGCGCTACGGCGACGATGCGATGCTGCTGCGCGACGGCCGCCTGCTTGCCGCCGGCACCGCCGACAGCGTGCTGACCGAAAGCCTGCTCGGCGCCACCTACCGCTGCCGGGTGCGCTTCCTGCCCGACCCGGTGACCGGCGGACGGGTGGCGGTGAGCGAACCGGCCGCCGCCTGATCCGCCGCCGCGCCGGACATCGCCGAGAGGGACCGCAGCAGCTTCGCCAGCAGGGCGTTCAGCTGCTGCTGCTCGGCCGCCTCCAGCCCCGCCAGCACCCGCCGCTCGTTCTCCACATGGCGCGGCAGCAGGTCGTCCAGCAGGTCGTGCCCCGCCGCCGTCAGCGCCACCAGCGAGGCGCGGCGGTCCTCCGGGTGCGGCCGGCGGGCGACCAGCCCGGCCTTCTCCAGCCGGTCGAGCCGGCTGGTCATGCCCCCCGACGACACCATGGTCGCCTCATAGAGCGCCGTCGGCGTCAGTTCGTAGGGCGGGCCGGAGCGCCGCAGGGTGGCGAGCACGTCGAACTCCCCCGCATGCAGGCCGGCGGCGGTGAACAGCGGGTGGACATGGTCGCGCGCCACCAGCTGCGTCAGCTCGGCCAGACGGCCCAGCACTTCCATGGGAAAGGGATCGAGGTCGGGGCGTTCGGTGCGCCATTGGGCGGCGGCGCGGGAGGCTCGGTCGTCGGCTGTCATCGCATTTTATCTTGACGTTAAGATTCTTGACGGCAATATTTTAGCTCATGAGGACGGTGCTGCCAAGGCACCGGCGTTCCTGAACCTGAAAGGTGTCCCCCATGACTGCGCCCTCCCCCGGCGCGGCGGGTGCGTCCGCGCCTGCCGCATGGCTTCCCGCCCTCTGCCTCGTGGTGGTCGGCGGCCTGCTCGGCGTGACCGCCAGCGTCGTCAAGCTGGCGCTGGTGGGCGGCTGGCAGCCCATCGCCTTCCTGTTCTGGACCTGCCTCGGCGGCGGGGTGCTGCTGCTGGCGGCGGCGTTGGCGGCGGGTCGGCGGCCGGGCCTCGGCGGCGCCCACCTCGCCTATTACCTCATCGCCGGCATTCTCAGCTTCGCCGTTCCCAATGCCCTCGGCTTCCTGGCCATTCCCCATGTGGGCGCCGGCTTCGTGGCGCTGTGCCTGGCCTTTCCGCCGCTCATCACCTACGGCCTGGCGCTGGTGCTGAGGATGGACCGGCTGGTGTGGCTGAAGGTGCTGGGGCTGGTGCTCGGCCTGGGTGGCGCCGGCATCCTGGCGGTCGCCAAGGGCAGCAGCGACACCGCGCCGCTCGGCTGGGTGCTGGCGGCACTGGCGAGCCCGGTCATCATCGCCACCGGCAACATCTACCGCAGCCGCTTCTGGCCGGCCGGCGCCTCGCCGCTGGCGCTCGCCCCCGGCATGCTGCTGGGCGCCGCCGTGGTGCTGGGCGTCGGCGCGACGGCCGCCGGCGTGCCGCTGGCCCCGCTGATGCCGGCCACCACCGCCTTCTGGCTGGCGCCGCTGCAGGCCGCCATCTTCGCCCTCACCTACGGCTTCTATTTCCTGCTGCAGCACCTGAGCGGCCCGGTCTACCTGAGCCAGATCGGCTGGGTCGGCGCCTGCCTGGGCGCCGCCGCCGCCGTGGTGCTGACCGGCGAGCCGGTGCCGCCGGCGCTTGCCTTCGCAGCCCCGGTGGTGATTGCCGGCATCCTGCTCACCAGCCGCGGCGGGCGCTGACGGCGCGGTCAGTCGTCCTGCTGCTGGTCGGCGCGGCGGGCCAGGGCCTCGTCGAGGGTGCGGACCAGATCCTCGATGCGGTAGGGCTTGCGCAGCACCGTTTCCCGCTCCGCCTGGGCCAGCTGCTCGCTGTAGCCGCTGGTCAGCACCACGGCGATGGACGGCTGCAGCCGCCGCGCCGCCCGCGCCAGATCGATGCCGCTCAGCCGGCCGGGCATGACGATGTCGCTGAACAGCAGGTCGAACTGCTCGCCGCCGGCCAGCCGCGACAGCGCCTCGTCGGCGGTGCCGACCCAGGGCACGGTATAGCCCACCTCCTCCAGCGCCGCCGCCACCGTGGTCGCCACCACCCGGTCATCCTCCACCAGCAGCACCGCCGCCTGCCGCCGCACCGCCGGCACGGCGCCGGCCACGCTGGTGTCGGGGGCGGGCACCCGGTCGCAGCGGCGCAGCAGCATGACGATGGAGGTGCCGCGGCCCGGTGTGCTGTCGATCATCGCCGTGCCGCCGGCCTGGCGGCTAAGACCATAGACCTGCGCCAGCCCGAGGCCGGAGCCCTTGCCGACCTCCTTGGTGGTGTAGAACGGCTCGAAGGCGTGCTCCGCCACCTCCGGCGGCATGCCGAGGCCGGTGTCGGTGACCGACAGCCGCACGTAGTCGCCGGCAAGGCCGCTGGCATGGCCCTCCGGCAGATGCACGTTGGCCGCTTCCACCACCAGCGTGCCGCCGGTGGGCATGGCATCGCGGGCATTGACCGCCAGATTGATGAGCGCCAGTTCGAACTGGGTCGGGTCCACCTCGATGGGCCACAGGCCGTCGGCAAAGCGGGTGACGAGGCGGATGTCGGCGCGCAGGGCGCGGTCCAGCAGCTCCGCCATGTTGGCGATGCGGCGGGGAATGTCGATGGCTTCCGGCTGCAGGCTCTCCTGGCGGGCGAACCCCATCAGCTGACGCACCAGCTTGGTGCCGCGGTCGACCGCCTGCTGCCCGGCCTCGATAAACGGCTGCACGCTGGGCTCGCGGGTGCGGCGCTGGATCATCGCCAGCGCCCCGCCCATGGCCTGCAGCAGGTTGTTGAAGTCGTGCGCCACGCCGCCGGTCAGCTGGCCCACCGTCTCCATCTTCTGCACATGGGCAAGCTGGGCGAGCGCCGCCTCGCGCTCGGCGGTGCGTTCGTTGACGCGCTGTTCCAGGGTCTGGTTGAGGCGGCGCAGTTCCGCCTCCGCCCGCTTGGCTTCGGTGACGTCGTAGCCTTCGGCGAACACCCCGGCGACGGCGCCGTCGGCATCGCGCACCGGCTGGTAGACGAAGGTGATGAAGCGGTCCTCAAGCGCCGCCGCCGGCGCCCGCCGCACCTTGACCATCAGCCCCTCGCCGACGAAGGGCTCGCCGGTGGTGTAGACGCGGTCGAGCAGTTCAAAGAACCCCTGCCCCTCCACCTCCGGCAGCGCCTCGCGCACCGGCCGGCCGATGAGGTCGCGGCGGCCGACCAGCTCCAGATAGGCCTCGTTGGCGAGGTCGAACACATGGTCGGGCCCGCGCAGCACCGCCATGAAGCCGGGCGCCTGGCGGAACAGCTCGCGCAGGCGGTCGCTTTCCGCCGCCAGATGACGCTCCGCCACCACCTTGCGGGTGGTCTCCGTGCAGGCGCAGAACAGGCCGGCGACATGGCCGGCATCGTCACGCACCGGGCTGTAGGAGAAGGTGAAGTAGGTCTGCTCCTCGAAACCCTTGCGCAGCATGATGAGCGGCAGGTCTTCGTGATAGCTGGCCTCGCCGGCCAGGGCGCGGTCGACCAGCGGGCGGATGTCGCCCCAGATCTCCGACCAGATCTCGGCAAAGGGGCGGCCGAGGGCGTGGGGATGCTTCACCCCGAAGATCGGCGCATAGGCATCGTTGTACAGAAACCCGAGCTGCGGCCCCCAGGCGATGAACATGGGAAACTTCGACGACAGCATCAGGCTGACCACCGACCGCAGGCTCGGCGGCCAGCCGTGCGGGTCGCCGAGGGGGGAGCGGCTCCAGTCGTGGCTGCGCATGCGCGCGCCCATCTCCCCGCCGCCGGACAGGAAGCTGGGAGCATCGACGGGGCCGGCAGCCTGTGCCGGAAAATCGGTCATGCCATCATCCATTGCGGCAGCATCTACGCCGCCTGGGGGCCGGGCGTTGCGGAGCGACCGCGGCCACCCTCACGACGCCGAGATCGAACGCTGGACCGCCGCCTTCAGATCATCGGTGGACAACGGCTTGGTCAGGCAGCGCAGGCCGCGCAGGTCGCTCGGCATGTCGGGCGGATCGTCATAGCCGGTGGTGAACACCACCGCCATGCCGCGTTCCACGGCGGCCCGCGCGGCGCCGTAGCTGTGACCGTCGCCAAGCTGGATGTCGAGCAGCGCCAGATCGGCCTCCACCGACGCCGCCAGGGTCTCCGCCTCCGCCACCGTGGCGGCCAGACCCACCACTTCGTACCCCAGATCTTCCAGCACCGCCCCATAGAAGAAGGCGATGCCCTTGTTGTCCTCGGCGATGAGGACTCTGCCGCTGAGGCGGGTCGTTTCAGACGTCACGGCCTGACCTTTCGGAACCGGAGGGATGCGGCGATGGGTGTAGATGTCCTCCATCATAGGGCCCGGCCCGCGACACCACCACCGTCCCGACGTAGTAAGACCCTGAGCCGTCCCGCAGAGGGTGGGCTCGGTGGTGACGTCGGACGCCTTCTTCCCCGCCGACGGCCTGCTGGCCGCCACCGAGGCGGGGGCGACGGCGGTGATCCAGCCGGCGGCTCCATAGGCGACGACGAAGTGATCAAGGCGGCCGACGAAAAAATGGGGCGGAGCCCCCCGGCTCCGCCCCATCCCGCCCCTCCCCCAAGGTGTGGCGCGGATCAGTACTCAGAAGGTCAGGCGCACCTTGCCGGTGACGCCGGAAATGTCGCCGTCGCCGAAGATGGCGCCGATGCTGGCGGCGGCGCGGCCGGCGGAAACGCCGAAGGTGACCTCTTCATAGGCGTCGCTGTAGAGGTCGTCGCCGAAGAAGCGGGTGTCGGTGATGCCGAGCGACAGTTTCAGCGGCGCCCCCAGGGCCTCCACGCCGGTGTCGTAGACGCCGGTCAGGCCGTTGCGGGCCACCACGTTGGTCAGGTCGTAGTCGACCTCGTAGTCACCGACGCTGACCGGCACCGTCGTCACCACCGCGACCGTGTTGCCCAGCACCAGGCTGAAGCGGTCGGTCAGCGGGCGTTCGTAGCGGCTGGTGAGGCCGCCGCCGGTGAGCACCGCACCGGCCCCCAGATCCTCCGACCCGACAGCGCCGACGAAGGCGGACGGCGTCAGGCTCCACGCCTCGGTCACCGGCACGGTCAGGCCGAGGTTGAGGTGGCCGGACCAGGTATCGGCCTTTTCCGTCTGCTGCCAGGTCAGCGGCGCGTCGAGCGCCAGCGTCCAGCCGTTGGCGAAACCGTAGCCGATGGTCGGCTGCACGGTGGCGCTGGTGACCTCCACATCGTCGCTGCTCAGCCGCATGCCGTCCCCGCCGATGCCGGCGAAGAAGCCGGCGCCGGGCGCGACGCGGGTGCCGCTGTCGTGAACGGTGGCGACCATGCGCGACATCAGCGACGACGGATTGCCGGCCACCGGGTCAAACGCGGTGCGGGCGGCGGCGGCCTTCAGGATGCGGGTGAGCGTCTCGTTGCCCTCGCCCTTGAAGTAGGCTTCCAGTTCCTCCTGCGCCGCATCGCGGTCGGCGGCGGTGGTGCCGAAGCGGCGTTCGACGCCGGCGGCCGGCACCGACAGCACGATCTCGGTGCCGTCATAGGCGATGGTGGCGGGCAAGCCGCGGATGTAGGCATCGCCGGAAATCTGGCTGACCTGGGTCAGGTCGGCACCGACGGCATTGGACAGCGCCTTGATCTCGACGCCGTCGATCAGGTCGCCGATGGTGCGGTAGGTGAGGCGGCGGGTGACCGTCTCGCCGCTCTGGGGATGGACGAAGGTCGGCTCAAGGACGAACAGGGGCGTTTCGGCCAGGGCAGGCGCGGCCGACAGGGCCACAACCGACGCCGCCAGCACCATGCGGAGGGGACGCATACGGGACTCCGGGTCAATCAGAAGGTAACGGGGTTCCGCCAGTGGTGCGGAGTGTCGTCACCTTAGTCCCGGAGAGCGAAGAAAGTCTTAAGGGCAACCTTCCATCAGTGGAAGCGGCAGAAGCGGCCACATCTTTAAGTACCGCTTCCGCCCGTTATTTCTGCAATACCTCTTTCTATCACACCCGCACCCGCTGCGGCCGGCGCCGGGTCTTCATCCGCCGAGTGCCACCCGCTCCAGCGCCGGGTCGCGCACGGCCGGCACGGTGCGCAACAGCCACAGGCCGCCGAGCAGGAACACCAGGATGGTCGCCATGCCGACGCGCTGGCTGTCGGCCAGCGCCGTCGCCCAGGCCACCACCAGCGGGCCGAGGAAGGCCGTGACCTTGCCCGAGACGGCATAGAGGCCGAACAGCTCGTTGCGCACCTCCGGCGGCGACAGGCGGGCCATGAGCGAGCGGCTGGAGGCCTGCACCGGGCCGAAGAACAGGCCCATGGCCAGCGCCAGCGGCCAGAACAGCGCCACATCCCGCACCACCAGGATGGAGGCGCCGAACACGCTCATGCCGATCAGGCCGATGGTGATGGTGCGCTTCGGCCCCAGGCGGTCGTCGGTCCAGCCGAACAGGGCCGCCCCCAGGCCGGCGGAGACGTTCATGGCGATGCCGAAGACGATGATCTCGGAAAAGCTCATGCCGAAGGTGCCGGCGGCGTAGATGCCGCCGAAGGCGAACAGGGTGTTGAGGCCGTCGGTATAGATCATGTGGGCCAGCAGGAAGCGCGGCACCGGGCCGAACTGCTTCAGCGCCTTCAGGGTCGCCCACAGCTCCCGCACCGCCTTGCGCGCCACCTGCAGGGTGGGGGGGCCGGCGGGGCGCGGGCGGGGGTG
>NZ_BAAAEP010000001.1:0-66474 GCF_039523075.1 Caenispirillum bisanense | reverse complement strand
AGGCGTCCATGTAGGACTTGTCGGCCATTTCCTTGATGGCGGCGCCGGCGGCGCGCGGGCGGTCGGGCACGAAGACGAACAGCGGCCAGGCGAACAGCGCATACCACACCGCCACCAGCACCACCGTCGCCCGCACCGGCTCCGCCTGCGCCGGGTCGAGGCCGAAGGGCGGCGGGTCGGCCTGCACGAAGACCTTGAGCGCGATCACCAGGCACAGCAGCCCGCCGGCATAGCCGAGGCCCCACGCCCAGCCGGAGACGCGGCCCATGCGCTCCGGCCGCGTGACGTCGGGCAGCATGGCGTTGTAGAACGCCATGCCCAGCTCGAAGGCAGCATTGGACAGCGCCACCAGCACCAGGGCGTAGAGCATCCAGCTCGGGTCGGGGGCGGCGAACCACAGCAGGCCGGAGCAGACGATGCACACCAGGGTGAAGCCGGCCAGCCACGGCTTGCGCCGCCCGGTCTGGTCGGCCACCGCCCCCAGCACCGGCGCCAGCAGGGCGATCAGCAGGCCGGAGGCGGCCATGGCATGGCCCCAGGCGGTGGTGGCGACGATCTCGTCGGGGGCGATGCCGCGGGTGAAGTAGGCGGCGAAGACGAAGGTGGCGATGACGGTCGGATAGGCGGAGTTGGCCCAGTCATACAGGCACCAGGCCACGGTTGCCGACCGGCGGGGCGGCGGCGCCACCGCCGGGGTGGTCAGCGGGCGGGCGGCGGCGGGCTCGGGCGGGCTCGACACGGGGCGGCATCCTCCGGGGCGTGGGCAGGCGGTTGCCGGCAGCATAGGGCCTCCGCCGCGGCGGCGCCACCACCGGGTCAGATCACCCCACTATCCCGCCCGACACCAGCAACTTGGCGCCGTCATCGTGGACGTAGATCGTATAACCCTCAGGATCGATGGTATCGGGATCCTCGACGAAGCCGTCCAGCAGCAGGGTGTCGTCGGGATCCAGCTTCACCCGCAACTCGCCGCCGAAGCGGTTGACGATGGTTTCGTCCATCAGGATGGTGTTGGCCTCGCTGTCCTCGAAGCTGAGGCGGAGCACGTTTTGCACGCCGATGCTGCCGAAGTTGGTGAACTGGTAGGGCGTGTCCCCGTCCAGGTCGAGCGTCAGCATGTTGCCGTTCAGGTTCAGCGTGCCGTCGCCCGTGAACGTGGTTTCGCCGTTGATCCAGATGTCACCGGTCAGCCGCAGGTAGCCGTCCAGCCGCAGGCTGCCATCGGAGCCGAAGGTGACATCGTGGCTGATCACCTGGCCGTCGCCGGCGATGGCACCGCCCTGCCAGTTCAGGGTGTGGGCGTTGAAGGTCAGGCCTGCCCCGACGCTCAGGCCGCCTTCCAGCTCCAGCACCTGTGCCCCCATGGAGGCGCCGGAAACGGTCAGGCTAGCGAAGGTGCGCAGCACCAGGGTGTCGAGGGTGATGGATGAGTGCAGGTCATAGGTGCCGCCGGCTTCGATGCCGAAGGTCACGCTGTCGCCGTCGCCGGGCACCACGCCGCCGTCCCAGTTGGCGGCGTTGCTCCAGAGCCCCATGCCGCCGGCGACCCAGCTGATGGCGGGGCCGCCGTTGCCACCGCCGGTGGTGAGGGCGCTGGTGTCGACCCCGTCCTCCACCAGCAGGGTGAGGGAAATGCCGTCGACCGACTTGTGCAGCTGGCGTACCCAGACGCCGTCCAGGTCGTAGGAGCTGACGAAATCCCAGCCGTCGTCGCCGACGCCGGCCGCCTGCAGGCTGGTACCGCTGCCGCCGTGCACGATCAGGGTGTAAGAGCCGCCCCACTGGCTCGCCAGGGTCACCAGGGCGTCGTTGCTGACCTGCAGCGCCATGCCCTGGCCGTCCAGCAGCACCCCTTCCATGCCGCGGGCGAAGGCGAGGTGCGGCAGCAGGGTGGCGAGGTTGACGGTGCTGGTGCCCATCAGGCTCTGCTTGAGGCCGATGAGGTCGGTGCCGGTGCCGCCGAACAGGGTGTCTTCCGGGTCCAGCCACAGCAGGTCATTGCCCGAGCCGCCGTAGAGGGTGTCGGCACCGCTGCCGCCGATCAGGGTGTCGTTGCCGTGCTCGCCGTAGAGCAGGTCGTTGCCGGTGCCGCCGTGGATCCAGTCGTGGCCGCCGCCGGCGTGGATGGTGTCATTGCCGCCGTTGCCGAAGATGATGTCGTCACCGGAACCGCCGTATTCCTCCACCTCCATGATGAACTCGGCGAGGTCGCTGCCGACGATGAGGTCGCCGACGAAATCGCCGCTGCCGGAGATGGAGGTCTGGCCGAGGGTGGTCTGCAGCAGCCGCACGGTACGGTCGACGCCGTCGATGTCGAACTTCACCGACAGGTCGCCGCTGCCGAAGGCGTTGCGGACGGTGACGACGTAATCGGAGGCGCGGTCGTAGCTGTGGGTCTGCAGCAGCAGGTCGGAGCCGGAGCGGGTGGCGCCGGTGATGTCGACGCCGCTGGTCTTGCCGTTCCAGCTGTCGGTAGAGGTCCAGGCCACCACGGTATCGTGGCCCTGGCCGGCGATGATGACGTCGTTGCCGGCGGTGAGGATGTAGGTGTCGTCGCCGGCGCCGCCCTCCAGGGTGTCGTTGGGGGACGGGCCCTCGCCCCAGTAGCCCATGCCGTCGTAGCCGAGGCCGGTGAGGATGTCGTTGTAGGCGGTGCCGATCACCCGTTCCATGCCGATCAGAGTGGCGATGGGGATGTCGAGCCACATCACCTCGCCGACATAGCCGTCATAGGAGGCGTAGAGGCCAAGGGTCACCATCACGCCGGTGCCGTAGCCGGCCAGGTCCAGGGTGTCGATGCCGGCGCCGCCGACCACCAGGTCGGGGCTGCTGCCGGGGGTGGTGTCGGCGCCGAAGGGGCGCAGCACGTCGTCGCCGTCGCCGCCGAACAGCATGTCGGCGCCGTTGCCGCCTTCCAGGGTGTCGTTGCCGGCGCCGCCGTCCAGGGTATCGGCGCCGCCCATGCCGCGCAGCAGGTCGTGGCCGTCGCCGCCGGTGATGCGGTCAGGGCGGTCGGCGCCGATCAGGGTGTCGTTGCCGCCGGTGCCGATGATGATGTGGCTGCGGCCGTCGGTGCCGGTGACCGACGATCCGGTCAGGGTCACCCACGGGCTGGCGGCCGCCACCTTGTCCGTCAGGTTGGTGCCGGAGAACTCGCCCGCGACCGAGGCAAGATTACCCAGGGATTCCGCCACCACGTCGGTGGCCTCTGACTGGGCGACTATGGCCACCCGCACCATCTGGTCAAGCCCCTGCGACGGGTCGACGGCGGCATTCAGGCTTTGCAGGATGCCGGCCAGGGCGGTGGCGTCGTCGGGCGACAGGCCGGCGGCGGCGATGAGGAAGGAGGCCAGGGCCGACGCGGCGCCGGCGCTGGTGAACAGGCCGGGGGTGCCGGCGTTGGCGACCACGGCGGCGGCCAGCGCGGCGTTGACGCCGCTGCCGGGGTTGAGCGCCGCCACCATGGCAAACACGTTGGCGGTCTGGATGCCGGCCGCCACCAGGGCGGCGGCGGCGCTGCTGCCGGCCTCCATCAGCGCCAGCGGGTTGACGGTGGTGATGTCGAGCCCGCCGATGGCGGCGGTCGACAGGCCGACCATCTGCAGCACGCTTTCCTGCGCCTGGGCGCGGGTGAGCGACGGGTTGGCCGCCATCAGCGCCTGCATCATGGTGGTCAGCGGCGTGACGACGGTGGAGCCGGCCGGCGCCATCAGCGAGAAGTGCAGCCCGACTCCGGTCATGGTGTCGGTGCCGCCGTAGGTGGCAAGCTGCGTGAGGGCCGAGACGGTCAGCGAGAAATGGCCGCTCATATCGGTGTAGCCATAGGCCTCGCCGGCATCCCAGCTGCCGTTGCCGTTGGCGTCGGCAAACACCTTGGCGCCGTAGACGTAGGGGTCGATCACCCGGCCGGTGAGGGTGACGGTGCTGCCGCCACCACTACCACCGCCGCCCGTAGTCGGCGGCGGGGTGGTGGGTGTGCTGGGGGTGGTCGGGGCGGTGGGCGGCGGCGGGGCCGTAACCACCGGCGTGGTCGGCGACGGTTCGGCCACGGACGGGGCGCCGGTCTGGGCCGGTGCCGTCGGCGTCAGCACCGGCGGCAGCTCGCTGCGCACCGGCTCCAGGGTGCGGATGACCGACACGATGTTGGTCAGGTCCTTCTCGCCGACGTTCAGCCGCTGGCCGAGGATCTCGCGCAGCTGGTCGGCGCCGAGAGTGACGCGCACCGGCCCGACTGACTCGAAGCCGCCACCGGAGCCGGTGGCCGGCATCTGGCCGCCGGTCTGCGGCTGACCGGGCGTGCCGGGCGCCGTCTGCCCCGGCAGCTGCGGGCCGTCGCCGGCCGGGGCCAGGTTGAAGCCGGCGGGGGTGTCGTACTGGCCGGGCTGGGCCGACGGCAGGTAGTTGAGGGTGCGGCCGAGGTCGGGGTTGGCGGCGATGTAGGCGGCATCGACCACGAACAGCCGGACGGAGGTATTGCCGCCGCCCAGCAGGGCATCGGCGGCGGCGAAGTTGGTGATCTGCAGGCCGGTGTT
The DNA here is from genome assembly GCF_039523075.1 of Caenispirillum bisanense. NCBI lineage: Bacteria > Pseudomonadati > Pseudomonadota > Alphaproteobacteria > Rhodospirillales > Novispirillaceae > Caenispirillum > Caenispirillum bisanense. The sequence goes on along the minus strand of NZ_BAAAEP010000001.1, from coordinate 61,942 downwards.
GATGGTGTTCAGCGTCTGCATCTGGCCGTTCAGCAGGCGCACCACGATCTCGCCGTCGTCCAGCAGGGCGATTTCCATGCTGACCGGGGTGTCGCCGTCGCTGCCGGGATCGCCTTCCTGCACGCGGATGACGCCCTTGGTGCCGCGGATGCCGATGGTCGCCACCGGCGTCTTAACCTGCATGGCATCGGGGCCGGTCTTGGCGATCTGGCCGGAGACGAAGGAGAACACGCCCGACACCAGCGACAGCGAACTGCTGCCCTGGCCGCTGTCGGGGTCGTAGATCATCTCGTCCAGCACCATGCGGCCGCCGGCGCCGAGGGAGAATTCGGTGTTGTCGGCGAAGGTGATGCCGATGGCGCCGTCGGCGCCGGTCTGCACCACGTCGCCCTGGAACACCTGGGCGCCGCTCTGCAGCTGCACGCGGGTGCCGTCGCCGCGGATGGCGAAGACCTCGCCGTCGGTACGGGTGACGATGCCGATGGGCTGGGCCTGCGGCAGCGACTCCGCCCCGCCGCCGGCCTGGGCCACCTGCACCGGACCGGCGCCGCCGGCCAGACGGGCGACCACGCCGCCGGCCAGAACCTCGCCGCCGGGGCCGGTCAGGTCGGCCGGGCGGCCGCCGGCGAAGAAGCCGGTGACAAGGGTGCGGCTGCCGTCGGGCGCCTCGACCACCAGGTCGGTGCCGAGGCGGCTGTAGGTGCCGTGCAGCAGGGTGGCGGCATCGGGCAGGGGGGCGCTGCCGCCGGCGGCGTCGACGATGTGGTCGAAGCCGGCCTCGGCGGTCGCTTTCGGCAGCGTGGCGGTGGCGGTGGCCGTCATGTCTACTCCCCCCTCGGGACCAATGGAGATGCGACCGGTCGTCAGACTTCCGGCTGGATCGTCGCTCCCCCGAACGACACTTAGAGCGACTTTTAATATGCTATAGGTCGTATGTCCTCCTCCGAATGAACAGGGTTGCCGGCCGGAAACTAAAAGTCACAGCCGCCGGGAAGGAGAAACCCTCGCCCGAGTGTCTGCTTGAGGTGCCCGGGGAAAGCGCGGTAAGGGTGCATCAATGTCCCGCGAGGAGCTTCGGACGTGAAAGTCATGGTTACGGGCGGTGCCGGTTTCATCGGTTCCGCCGTGGTGCGCCTCCTGATCGAGGAGACGGATGCGGCCGTCGTCAATGTCGACAAGATGACCTATGCCGCCAACCCCTTCGCCATCCGCATGGTGGAGGGCAACCCGCGCTACGCCTTCGAGAAGGCGGACATCTGCGACCGCGCCGCCATGGACGCGATCCTCGAAAAGCACCAGCCCGATGCCATCATGCATCTGGCGGCGGAAAGCCATGTCGACCGCTCCATTGGCCGTCCGGGCGCCTTCATCGAGACCAACATCGTCGGCACCTACACCCTGCTGCAGGCGGCGCTGGTCTACTGGCGCGCCCTGCCGGAGGAGCGCCGCGCCCGCTTCCGCTTCCACCACGTTTCCACTGACGAGGTTTACGGCACCCTCGGCGACACCGGCCTCTTCACCGAAGAGACGCCCTATGCGCCGAACTCGCCCTATTCCGCCTCCAAGGCGTCGTCGGACCATCTGGTGCGGGCGTGGCATCATACCTTCGGCCTGCCGGTGGTGACGTCCAACTGCTCCAACAACTACGGCCCGTTCCAGTTTCCCGAGAAGCTGATCCCGCTCATGGTCATCAAGGCCCTGACCGGCCAGCCGCTGCCCGTCTACGGCACCGGCGAGAACGTGCGCGACTGGCTGTATGTCGAGGATCACGCCCGCGCCCTGTGGCTGGTCCTCAACGAGGGCAAGCTGGGCGAGAGCTACAACGTCGGCGGCCATAACGAGAAGACCAACATCGACGTGGTGCGCGCCATCTGCGACCTGATCGACGAGATCGAGCCGGACGCCCGCATCGGCTGCCGCCAGGATCTCATCACCTTCGTCACCGATCGCCCCGGCCACGACATGCGCTATGCCATCGACGCCGGCAAGATCGGCCGCGACCTTGGCTGGAACCCGCGCGAGAACTTCGAGAGCGGCCTGCGCAAGACGGTGCAGTGGTACCTCGACAACCGCGCCTGGTGGCAGAGCGTCAACCAGTCCACCTACGCCGGGCAGCGCCTGGGTCAGTCGACGACGGCGTCATGAAGAAGGTGCTGATCGTCGGCGCCACCGGCCAGGTGGGGAGGGAACTGGCGCGCGCCGCCTGGCCCGCCGGGCTGCGGCCGGTGATCCTCGACCGCTTCGGGCTCGACGTCACCGATGTGGCGCGGGTGCGGGCGGTGATCGCCGAGCAGGCGCCGGCGGTGGTGGTCAATGCCACCGCCTATACCGCCGTCGACAAGGCCGAGAGCGACGCCGAAACCGCCTTCGCCGTCAACCGCGACGGGCCGCGGGCGCTGGCCGAGGGCTGCGCCGCCGCCGGTGCCGCCCTTGTCCACATCTCCACCGACTATGTGTTCGACGGCCGCAAGGACGGCGCCTGGGTGGAGAGCGATCCGGTGGCGCCGCTCGGCGTCTACGGCGCCTCCAAGGCGGCGGGCGAGCAGGCGGTGCGCGAGGCGCTGCCCGAGGCCCACGTCATCCTGCGCACGGCCTGGGTCTACAGCCCGTTCGGCGGCAACTTCGTGAAGACCATGCTGCGGGTCGGCGCCGAGCGCGACACCCTGCGGGTGGTGGCCGACCAGCACGGCTGCCCGACGGCGGCGGGCGACATCGCCCGGGCCATCGTCACCCTGTGCGACGGCATCGCCGCCGGCCGGCGCGACGGCTTCGGCACCTTCCACTTCGCCGGCGCCGGGCCGACCACCTGGCACGCCTTCGCCTGCGCCATCTTCGATCTGGCGGCGCGCCATGGCCGCAAGGTGCCGCAGGTGGAGGCCATCACCACCGCCGAATACCCCACGCCGACCACCCGGCCGGCCAATTCCGTGCTCGACTGCACGGCCATCGAACGCACCTGGGGCATCGTCCCGCGGCCGTGGCGCGACGCCCTGGCCGAGGTGATCGACGAGCTGCTGGGCAAGGAGGGCAGCGCACCATGACCATGAAGGGCATCATCCTCGCCGGCGGCTCCGGCACCCGGCTCTATCCGTCGACCAAGGTGGTCAGCAAGCAGCTGATGCCGGTCTACGACAAGCCGATGATCTATTACCCGCTGTCGACCCTGATGCTGGCCGGCATCCGCGACATCCTGATCATCACCACCCCGCGCGACTCGGCGGCCTTCCAGGAACTGCTGGAGGACGGCAGCCAGTGGGGCCTGAACATCCGGTACGCGGAGCAGCCGAGCCCCGACGGCCTCGCCCAGGCCTTCCTGATCGGGCGGGAGTTCGTCGGCAGCGACCCGGTGACGCTGATCCTCGGCGACAACATCTTCTTCGGCCACGGCTTCCCGGAAATCCTGGAGCGCGCCGTCGCCCGGCCGAGCGGGGCGACCGTGTTCGGCTACTGGGTGTCGGACCCGGAACGCTACGGCGTGGTGGAGTTCGACAAGCAGGGCCGCGCCGTCTCCATCGAGGAAAAGCCGGCGGCGCCGAAGAGCAACTTTGCCGTCACCGGCCTTTACGTCTACGACAACGACGTCATCGACATTGCCGCCGCCGTCAAGCCGTCGCCGCGCGACGAGCTGGAGATCACCGACGTCAACCGCGCCTACCTGGAGCGCGGCACCCTGACCGTGGAACAGCTGGGCCGCGGCTTCGCGTGGCTCGACACCGGCACCCACGACAGCCTGTGCGATGCCTCGTCGTTCGTGCAGACCTTGGAAAGGCGACAGGGACTGAAGATCGCCTGCGTCGAGGAAGTGGCCTTCCGCAAGGGCTTCATCGACCGCGAGCAGCTGCTGACGCTGACGGCTCCGATGCTGAAGAGCGGCTACGGTCAGTACCTGAAGCGTCTGACCGAGGATTGAGGACAAAAGTTTCCGTCATATTCCGGGCTCACTTCTGAGCCCATGAACAGTCCCGGCCCGCCACCGGCCGGGTTGCCGACCGGACGGGCGGAAGGCCTCAATCCTCGCATCTACCTGGCCTGCATCAGCGACACACCGAGGGCATTTCCGGCCTCTTACCCGTCCCCCACCCCCTTCACCCCAGCGTGAACGGCCGGTCGTGGCTCAGGGAGGGGACCTTGCGGCGGGCGGTGTCCACCGCCGCAGTGTCCACATCGGCATAGATGATCCCCGGCGACTCGCCGGCATCGGCCACCACCTCGCCCCACGGCGCGATGATGAGGGCGTGGCCCCAGGTCTGGCGGCCGGTGTGCTCGCCGGTCTGGGCCGGGGCGAAGACCCAGCAGCCCGTCTCGATGGCGCGGGCGCGCAGCAGCACTTCCCAATGGGCCAGGCCGGTCGGGCGGGTGAAGGCGGCCGGCACGGTCAGGAACCGCGCCCCGTTCTGCGCCAGGGTGCGGAACAGGTGCGGGAAGCGCAGGTCGTAGCAGATGGTCAGCCCGAGCCCGCCCCACGGCAGATCCACCACCACCGCCCGGTCGCCGGGTTCGAAGGTCGCCGATTCGCGGTAGACCTCGCCCTCGCCCAGATCGACGTCGAACATGTGGATCTTGTCGTAGCGCGCCACGATCTCGCCGGCCGGGTTCAGCATATAGGTGCGGTTGGCCACCTTGCCCGACGGCAGGGCGACCGCCAGCGAGCCGCAGTGCAGCCACAGGCGGGTTTCCTGCGCCAGCGCGCGGAAGGCGGCGAGCGCCGCGTGCTCCGACTCGGGCATGGCCTTGGCGAGCACGTTCTCCCGCCCCCATTCCATCATGCTGACGTTCTCCGGCATCAGCACCAGGTCGGCACCGTTGGCCCTGGCCTCACGGACCAGGGCGGCGGCGGCATCGATGTTGGCGGCCATGTCGCGGCCGGCGTTGACCTGCAGGCAGGCGGCGCGAAAGACGGTCATGGCGCCCCTCACGCCCCCAGCATGGGATCGAGGCCACCCTTGCGGTCCAGCGCCATCAGGTCGTCGCAGCCGCCGACGTGGGTGCCGTCGATGAAGATCTGCGGCACCGTGTGGCGGCCGGCGCGGTCTTCCATCTCGCGGCGGCGGTCGGGGTGCATCATGACGTCGATCTCCTTGTAATCGACCCCCTTGCTCTGCAGCAGCTGCTTGGCGCGGGTGCAGTAGGGGCAGAACGGCGAGGTGTAGATTTCGACGGTGGCCATGCGGCTGTCTCCGGGTGGTTGGTCTGTCATGGGTACGCCTGGTAGGGCGAGTCGGTCTCCGCCGCCGCGCCATCGGGGTCGAGCACCACCCGCGCCAGGGTCAGCACGTCCACCGCCGCCGCGCCGGCCCGCAGCAGCACGCGGGCGCATTCGCCGACGGTGGCGCCGGTGGTGAGCACGTCGTCGACCACCAGCACCCGCCGCCCCTCCAGCCGCGCCGGATCGGCGACGGCGAAGGCGGCGCGCATGTTGAGGCGGCGGGCGGAGCGACCGAGTCCCTCCTGCGGCGGAGTGCGGCGGGCGCGCAGCAGCAGGTCGGGCGCATAGCGGCCGGGGCGGTCGCCGTGGCGGTCGAGGGCGCGGGCCAGCAGGGCCGCCTGGTTGTAGCGGCGGCGCAGCAGGCGCAGGCGGTGGAGCGGCACCGGCACGATCAGGTCGGCATCGCGCACCAGCTCCCGCCCCGCCCGCAGCATCCAGCGGGCGAAGGGGGCGGCGCAGTCGGTGCGGTCGGCATGCTTGAAGCGCAGCACCAGATCGCGCGAGCCGTCGTCATAGCGGAAGGCGGCGCGGGCGCGGGCGAAGGGCGGCGGATCGGCGATGCAGACGGCGCACAGGGCGCCCTCCTCCATCGCCAGCTCGAAGGGGTCGCCGCAGCAGGCGCAGACCGGCGGGCCGAGGAAGGTGACGGCGGCGAAGCAGTCCGGGCACAGCGCCCCCGGCTCGCTCACCACCGCCCCGCAGGACAGGCAGCGCGGCGGCAGCAGAAGGTCGAGCAGGGCGCGGGCGAGGCGGGGCATGGCGGCGGGCGGGCGGCAGCGGCGGCGATGAACGGCCCCGCCATTAAGCCACCACCGCCGCGCCGCCGCCACTGCCGCCTACGCCCGCGACTCCGCCACCGCCTCGCGGGGGCCGCCGCGGGGGCGGGCGGGGGGGCGGCGCGGGTGGCAGAGCGGCGCGGGCCGCCGCCGACGGCGACCGGGCGGGCCGTCTCGCCGTCCAGCCGCAGGAACAGGGTCTTGCCGTCGCGGCGGCGCACCGGCGCCACCCCGCCCGGCGGCGTCAGGGCATGGCCGAGCAGGTCGGCAAGGCGCAGGTCGAGCACGTCCTCGATGCCGGTGCGGCCGAGGTCTTCCGGGGCGATGCGCAGCAGGGCGGCGCCGGCCCGGTTGATGCCGACGATGCGGCCGCCGCCGTCCAGCGCCACCAGCCCTTCCGCCACCGTGCCGATGCCGGTGGCCTGGGGATGGACGCGCAGGCGGGCGGCGGCGGTGCCGTGGAAGGCCTCGAACAGCCGGTTCTCGATCATGTGCGCCGCCACCAGCACCAGGCTGGCGGTATGGGCGCTGCGGCTGCGGCAATGGCCGGAAATGTCGAGCGCCCCCAGCAGCACCCCGTCCGGCCCGGCCAGTGGCGCGGCAGAGCAGGTGAGGAAGGTGTTGCGCTCCAGGAAGTGCTCGCCGCCGTGAACGGTGACCGCCGCGCCCTCGGCCAGGGCGGTGCCGATGGCGTTGGTGCCGCGATGGTGCTCGTGCCACGAGGCGCCGGGGCGCAGCGCCACCCGGTCGGCGCGGTCGATGAAGTCGGCATCGCCCAGGGCGTCGAGCACGAAGCCGCGATCATCGGCCAGCAGCACCATGCTGCCGGAGCCGCGGGTCTGCGCGTGCAGGTATTCCAGCACCGGACGGGCGCGGGTGAGCAGGTGGTGGCGCCGCTCCACCGCCCGGGCGAGGCCGTCGGCCATCAGGTGCGCCTCGTTGGGGCGGCCGAAGGGCATCAGTCCGGCCTCGACGCTGCGCTGCCACGAGCGCGCGACGGTGGCGTCGAGCATGCCGGGCGGCGGCACGGTGCCGCGCTCCAGCAGGTGACGGGCATGGCGCAGGGCGGAGCCCTGGGAACGGCTCGGTGCGGTGCTCATGCGGGACATCCTCCCCGAGGGGCCTCTGCGTGGAGGCTCACCTTCATCGTTCCGCAAAGTGTTGCGGACCCCGCCGGTGCTGACAAGGGAAAGGTGACAGGTGTCCCGCCTCTGTCCCGTTTCGGGACACCCTGTGCCGCGGCGGGACAGGGGGCAGCGGGGGCGATTGCTGAAGTTTCAAGGGGTTGGCAGTTGGCATGCGGGGTGCTGAAGACCGTGCTGTTCGCCCCCGCAGAGGGGCACCGTCCAAAGACAGCACCCAGGGAGGGTTCTCCATGCTCTATGCCGCGCCCGGTTCGCCCGACGCCCCCGTGCAGTTCAAGACCCGCTACGACAACTTCATCGGTGGCGAGTGGGTGCCGCCGGTGGAAGGTGCCTACTTCGACTCGGTGACGCCGATCACCGGCAAGCCCTTCACCCAGGTCGCCCGCTCCACCGAACGCGACGTGGAACTGGCGCTGGATGCCGCCCATGCCGCCGCCGACCGCTGGGGCCACACCAGCGTCGCCGAACGCGCCCTGGTGATGTCCCGCATCGCCGACCGCATGGAAGCCAACCTGGAAAAGCTCGCCTATGCCGAGACGGTGGACAACGGCAAGCCGATCCGCGAGACGCTGGCCGCCGACATCCCGCTCGCCATCGACCACTTCCGCTATTTCGCCTCGTGCATCCGGGCCCAGGAAGGCAGCCTGGCGGAGATCGACGCCGACACCGTCGCCTATCACCTGCACGAGCCGCTGGGCGTGGTCGGCCAGATCATTCCGTGGAACTTCCCCATCCTGATGGCGGCGTGGAAGCTCGCCCCGGCCATCGCCGCCGGCAACTGCGTGGTGCTGAAGCCGGCGGAACAGACCCCGGTCGGCATCCTGGTGCTGATGGAGCTGATCGCCGACCTGCTGCCCAAGGGCGTCATCAACGTCGTCAACGGCTTCGGCCTGGAGGCCGGCAAGCCGCTGGCGTCGAGCAAGCGCATCGCCAAGATCGCCTTCACCGGCGAAACCTCCACCGGCCGGCTGATCATGCAGTACGCCAGCCAGAACCTGATCCCGGTGACGCTGGAACTGGGCGGCAAGTCCCCCAACATCTTCTTCGGCGATGTCGCCAATGCCGATGACGAGTTCTTCGACAAGGCCATCGAAGGCTTCGTCATGTTCGCCCTCAACCAGGGCGAGGTCTGCACCTGCCCGTCGCGCGCCCTGGTCCACGAAAGCATCTACGACCGCTTCATGGACCGCGCCCTGTCGCGGGTGCAGGCAATCCGCCAGGGCAACCCGCTCGACACCGGGACCATGATCGGCGCCCAGGCCTCCGACGAGCAGTTGAAGAAGATCCTGTCCTACATCGACATCGGCCGGGGCGAAGGCGCCAAGGTGCTGACCGGCGGCGGCGCGGCCAAACTGGGCGGTGATCTCGACGGCGGCTATTACGTGCAGCCGACCGTGTTCCACGGCAGCAACTCCATGCGCATCTTCCAGGAGGAGATCTTCGGCCCGGTGGTCGCCGTCACCACCTTCAAGGACGATGCCGAGGCGCTGCACCTGGCCAACGACACCCTCTACGGCCTCGGCGCCGGCGTGTGGACCCGCGACGGCAGCCGCGCCTACCGCTTCGGCCGCGGCATCAAGGCGGGGCGCGTGTGGACCAACTGCTACCACCTCTATCCCGCCCACGCCGCCTTCGGCGGCTACAAGCAGTCGGGCATCGGGCGCGAGACCCATCACATGATGCTCGACCACTACCAGCAGACGAAGAATTTGCTGGTCAGCTATAACCCGAAGGCGCTTGGGTTCTTCTGAGGAAAGCCCCATATTTTCTGCGGGCCGGCCGGATCAGGCAGGGACCGGCCCGCAGCTTCCCTCCCCGAGGACCGCGGCGGATGCAGAGGCTGCACCGCCACGGGACTCCAAAGTCAGAAAAATCATGACGCTGGAACCACGTCCAAGGGAGATATGACCGATGGGTCAGACTGCATTCTTCATCCCGTCCCTCAACCTCATGGGCCCCGGCTGCCTCGCCACGGCTGTCGACAGTATACGCGGCTACGGCTATCGCCGGGCGCTGATCGTCACCGACGCGGTGCTGGCGCGCATCGGCCTTGCCGCCAAGGTGGCGGACCAGCTGGCCGGCGCCGGCGTGCGCAGCACGGTGTTCGACGGCGTCCACCCCAACCCCACCACCGCCAACGTGGAAGCCGGGCTGGCGCTGCTGCGGCAGGACGACTGCGATTGCGTGATCTCGCTTGGCGGCGGCTCGCCGCACGACTGCGCCAAGGGCATCGCCCTGGTGGCGGCCAACGGCGGCACCATCCGCGACTATGAGGGCATCGACCGCTCCGCCCGGCCGCAGCTGCCGCTCATCGCCATCAACACCACCGCCGGCACCGCCAGCGAGATGACGCGCTTCTGCATCATCACCGACGAGGCGCGGCACGTGAAAATGGCCATCGTCGACCGCCACGTCACGCCCATCCTGTCGGTCAACGACCCGGAACTGATGCTCGGCAAGCCGGCCGGACTGACCGCCGCCACCGGCATGGATGCCCTCACCCACGCGGTGGAAGCCTATGTCTCCACCGCCGCGACGCCCATCACCGACGCCTGCGCCCTGAAGGCGGTGGAGCTGATCAGCACCCACCTGCGCACCGCCGTGGCCGACGGGCAGAACCTCGCCGCCCGCGAGGCCATGGCCTATGCACAGTTCCTGGCCGGCATGGCGTTCAACAATGCGTCGCTCGGCTTCGTCCACGCCATGGCGCACCAGCTGGGCGGCTACTACGACCTGCCGCACGGGGTCTGCAACGCGGTGCTGCTGCCGCATGTGGAGGAATACAACGCCCCCGTCGCCGCCGCCCGCCTGAAGGACGTCGCCAAGGCCATGGGGGTGGACGTCAGCGGCCTGGACGATGCCGCCGGCGCCAAGGCGGCCATCGCCGCCATCCGCTCGCTGTCGTCGGACATCGGCATCCCCGCCGGCCTCGCCGAACTGGGCATGAAGGATGAGGACGTGCCGGTGCTGGCGGCCAATGCCATGAAGGACGCCTGCGGCCTGACCAACCCGCGTCCGGCCGACCAGTCGGCCATCGAGGCCATCTTCCGCGCCGCCGCCTGACCGGGCCGGCGCCCCCGCTTGTTCTCCCCGCCCACTGCCGGGAGCGGCTGCCTGCCGCTCCCGGATTTTTTCAGCGGTGGCGGCGGACCAGCCGCAGCGGGCGCGGCAGGCCGAAGGGGCGCACCTCCACCACCGTCGCCACATGGCGCCAGCCGGCCTTTTCGTTGGCGCGGCGGGATGCGGTGTGGGAATGCCACACCCGGCTGAACACCCGGCGGAAGCCCAGTTCCTTCAGCTCCCACGCCGAATAGGCCTTGATGGCGGGGCCGAGGCCGCGCCCGCGCAGGGCGGGCACGGTGTAGAACTCCACCGACTTGGCCTCGTCGGCGGCGAGCGGCCAGAAATTGCGCTGGCGGTAGCGGTCGCCGAACCAGTGGAACTGCACGCAGACCAGATCGCCGCCGTGGCGGATGCCGTAGCTGGCGGAGCCCGGCCCGGCGTAGTGGGCGCGCTCCCGCAGGCCGGAGTCGGCCGCCGCCTCCACCTCGCCGCGGCTGACCGGGCCGAAGGTGAAGCCGGCCGCCTGCCAGGGGCCGAGGTCGGGCGGCGTCACCGCCTCCAGGTCGAGGCCGTAGATGGCGTAGATCTGGTAATCGCCCAGCACCAGCCGGGCGGCCTGCTTGGCGGCACCAAGGGCGAGGGCGGCGGCCATGGCGGCGGCCCTCAGGCGGTGCCGCGCATGAGGCGGCGGACGCGGGCCTTGAGGCCGAGGGCGTCAAGGCCGTCGCCCACCCGCTGCACCGCCTGCTCCACCGCCGTCTGCAGGGCGATGCCGCGCCACGCCCGCAGGGTCGGACGCAGGACGTACAGGTCGATGCACTCGCGGCTGGCGGTGGAGAACAGCTCCTTGTGCGGCCCTTCGCCCTGGGTGAAGTCGAACACCCGCACCGCCGGATCGGCGAACTGATCCTCCAGCAGCAGCCACTGCAGCACCGTGCCGGGCGACAGCGCCGCCAGCGCCGGGTCGTAGCCGGTGTAGGCATAAAGCGCGATGCCGTCGTCCACCGGGCAGTAGGTATAGGCCGCCGGCTGCCCGTCGCGGAACAGCAGGTAACCGCGGGCGGCATTGCGCTCCGCCCGCGCCGCCATGTCGCGCAGGAAGTCGGGCGAGTCGGGCAGGCCGGCGTCCATCAGCCGTTCCTGGTAGGTCGAGGCCGACAGCGGCCGCGCCAGCCGGTGGAACTCGGCCAGTTCGGCGGCGGTGCGGTAGACGCGGAAGTCGCAGGCCTCCGCCCCGTCGCCGGCGAACTTGCGCACCTTGCGGCGCAGGGTGGAGCGGGTCTTGCCGGAGAAGGCGGCAACATAGGCGTCGTGGCTGCCGGTTGTATCGACCCAGTGGCGCAGGTAGCGGCGCGGGGCATAGAGCAGGTGGCGGCCGTGGCGGCGGATGCGGAAGGCATCGCCGGAATAGGGCTGCGACGGGATCATCAGCCCGTCCACGCCGGCCGGCAGGGCGGGCGGCACGGCCGCCTCCAGGTCGTCGCCGAGCGCCGTGAAGTGGGTGTCGCGCACCAGCAGCGCCAGCCGCAGCACGGTGACGTAGCGGTCGCCGACGGAGATGCGCAGCGGCAGGGTCTTGCGGCTCCAGCCGGCGGCGAGGGGATCAGCGGTCATAGGCGCCACACCAGGTCGTTGAGGCGGTTGCTGACGAGGCCCGGCAGGACGGAGACGAACTCCACATCCAGCGGCGGTGCCGGCACGCGGGCGGGGGCGGTCAGCGGCGCGCAGGCGGCGGCATCGCTGACGGTGGCCATGCGGAAGTCGGACGGGTGGGCGGCGACGAAGGCGCACAGGTCGGCCAGCCGGCGCTGGTTGATGCGGTTGGGGCGCAGGTCGCGGAAGGTGAAGTCGCGCCGCTTCACGAACTCGAACGGATGGGTCAGCAGCACCACCGGGCCGCTGCCGGCGGCGCGGGCGGCGCGCAGCAGCCGGCGGGTGGTGCCGAGGCCAGTGCCGGTGGTGGTCAGGCACTTGCGCCGCGACGGGCGCAGCGGCAGGCCGACGTCGTAGGTCAGCACCGGCAGCTCCACCACCCCTTCCACCTGATGGGCGCCGCCGGCCAGATGCAGCGACGGATCGCTGCTGCGGTGGATGCCGAGGCCGATGTTGGAGGCCACGGTCAGCCCCAGCCGCCGCATGGCGCGGTAGATGCCGCGGTCGGCCATCAGGTTGCCCATGCGCAGGGACCGCGGCCGCGGCAGGCCCCAGCGTTCCATCACCGCCATGCCGTTGGCGATCACCGCCTCCACCTCGTGCGGCGGGCGGTCGCACAGGGTGTCGGAGACGGCCAGCGGCCGCCGCACCCGGTCCGGCCAGTCGGGGAAGCGGAACACCTGCCAGCAGGGGTGCAGGTGCAGGCCGACCTCGTGCCCCGCCTCGGCGATGCGGCGGGCGTAGCTGCGCATGGGCTCGTCGCCGAAGTGCTGGGTGCACAGGGTCTCGACGAAGAAGGTGCCGCGCTGGCCGTGCGCCGCCAGGGTGCGCAGCAGGAAGTCGAGCCCGTGGCCCTCGCCGTTGACCGTGCAGGCCACCACCGGCTCGGCCAGGGGCTTGAACCGGCGCGGATCTTCGAACGCGCCGGCGATGCTGAACTCCACATCGACGGTGATGCAGAGGTCGGTCGGGGCCCTGGGTGCCATGCTCTCCCGCCTGTGTGGTCGCGGCTGCCGTGGAGGGGTGGAGGATCGCAGCGCGTGCGCCAGTGTGCCACCGCACCCCGCCGGAGCCAGCGGTGCATGGGTCGTACCACGCGGGGCGGACGCCGGCGGCCGACCGTCGGCAGCCGGCCATCCACCCCCTTCGTTTGATTGACGGAGGACATGCTTTCGGCCACTGTCGGCGAAGGGTCGGAGGGGGTAGATGAACCTCGAAGAGATGAAGGCCGGCATCAAAGGCGCTATCACCAGCCTGCTCTTCTGGCTTGTGCTGGTGTACGTGCCGGTTGCCGTGGTCGATGTGCCGGCGCTGCTCGGCCTTGATCTCGACGCCATGGCGCCGGGCGATCCGGCGCGCATCGGGCTGCTGGTGTTCCTGTGGGGGGCGCTGGTGGTGTTCTTCGTCTTCGGGCTGATTGCCGGCGTGCGCGGCGAGCGGCAGGCCGCCTGGGCCGCCCGTCACCGCCGCAGCGACGCTCCGGCCGCGGACGAAAAGCCCGTCCGCCATGCTGGCACCGGCTGACTGGCGGCGTCTCTCTCCCATTTTTCCCCGGTGCTGCGCTTGGCATCCCGGCCGGGCTTCCGGGGGGAGGCGGGGCCTGTTCGGGCGCGCACTTGTTCCGAGGACGTTCCCGAGCGCGCTCATGGGCACCCACAGAATGTGGTATCGGCCCCGGCCTAATTGCTTCCGGCTCGGCTAAGATTGCGCGGCGCTCCTCCCGTCCCCGTGCGTCATACTTGACCTCCGCATTGGCAGGAGGATCGCATGAAAGTTCGGGCTCCTTTCGTTGCTTCCATTGCCCTTCTCGCTCTTCCCGGCCTCATCGGCTGCATCGCACCGCGCGGATCCGAGGCTCCGCTGGCGGCACGGGCGGAGGCAGTCGCCGAAGACGTCGATTGGGGCGTCGCGCCGACGGCGGAGATTCGGATGGCGGAGTACCATGCCCCGACCCCGACGCGGGTTGCCGGTGGAAACGTCATCGGTACGGCCTCGCTCGCCTCGATGATGCAGGAGCAAGACCCGGTCATCGTCGATGTCCTCGGGGGAGCACGGCATCCTGGTCTTCCCGGCGCGGTATGGCTTAAGGGAGCGGGGCTCGGTACAGGCTACGACGACGACGTGCAGGCCCGGCTGGAGGCCAAGCTCGCCGAGCTGACCGGCGGTGACAGATCCCGCCCCGTAGTCTTCTACTGCCTCGATCCGCAGTGCTGGTTGTCTTATAACGCCGCGCTTCGTGCCGCCCGCATGGGATACGAAAATGTCTACTGGTATCGCGGTGGCATCAACGCCTGGCAAAGCGCAGGCCGACAGACTGTCGAGGTCTCCGAAACGGCTTGGTGACTGATAGGTGGCTCACGGGCGACGCCAGGATCTGCTCCGCGTTGGGAACGTCTACGGCATTGCCCGATGCCCACCAGCATCCTGATAGCTGTCCACGGCACGGCGGATATATGCAACCGCTCGGAGGCCGAACGCACAGGTCCGCCGACCGGGATGCTGGTGGGGACGGCGGGACTTGAACCCGCAAGGCCGAAGCCGGGCGATTTTAAGTCGCCAGAGTTTACCAATTTCTCCACGTCCCCGCGTGGCCAGAGGCCGGCATTTTTTCGTTTGCGGACAACGTTGTCAATGTTGATGCCAAGCACCTGGCAGGTCTAAGCTCCACACTGGAAAATGCACCAGCGCTCTCCCTGCCCTCGCCGCTCAGCTTTCCAGCATGCGGCGGAGCAGGTTGACGTCTTCCGCGAAGGCGGGGTCCTGCCCGATAAGTTCTTCCACCTTCTTGACCGCATGCATTACTGTCGTGTGATCACGACCGCCAAACTTGCGGCCGATTTCCGGCAGCGAGCGGCTGGTGAGCTGCTTGGCGAGGTACATGGCCACCTGCCGCGGCCGGGTCACGGCGCGGGCGCGGCGGGCGGAGTGCATGTCGGAAATGCGGATCTGGAAGTGTTCCGCCACCTTCTTTTGGATTTCCTCGATGGTCACCCGGCGGTCGTAGGCGCGCAGCAGGTCGGCCAGCACCTCGTGCGCCGTCTCCAGGCTCAGCTCGCGGCCGACCAGCTGGGCGTGGGCGACCAGGCGGGTGAGCGCCCCTTCCAGCTCGCGGGCGTTGGAGGTGATCTTGTGGGCGAGGAATTCCTTCACCTTCACCGGCACCGCCACACCCATCTGGTCGGCCTTGGAGTCGAGGATGCCGAGGCGCAGCTCGTAGGTGGTCGGGTGGATGTCGGCGACGAGGCCCGAGGCCATGCGCGAGCGCAGGCGGGCGCCGATCTCTTCCAGGTCGTTGGGCGACTTGTCGGCGGAAATCACGATCTGCCGGCCCTGGTCGACCAGGGCATTGAAGGTGTGGAAGAACTCTTCCTGGGTCGAATCCTTGCCGGAAATGAACTGCACGTCGTCGATCATCAGCACGTCGACGGTGCGGAACTGTTCCTTGAAGCTGATGGTGTCCTGGTGGCGCAGGGCGCGCACGAAGGAATACATGAACTTTTCCGCGCTCATGTAGATCACCCGGCGGTCCGGCCGGCGTTCGCGCAGGCGGTGGGCGATGGCGTGCATGAGGTGGGTCTTGCCGAGGCCGACGCCGCCGTAGAGGAACAGCGGGTTGAACGACACCTGGTCGGAGTCGGCCACCCGGTTGGCGGCGGCATAGGCAAACTCGTTGGGCTTGCCGACGACGAAGTTGGCGAAGGTGTAGCGGGCATCGAGCGGCGCCGACAGGTCGTCCACCACCGGCGCCACCGGCAGCGCCGCCGGGGCGGCGGGTAGGCTCGGCAGGGCGGGCACGGCGGGACGCGGCGACTCGACCATGAACGGACGCTCCGGCAGGGCGGCAACGGCGGCGGTGAGGGCGGGGCTGGCGACCACGGCCGCCGCCGCCCGCGGACGCTGCTCCGCCACCGCCCGCGGCGCACCGGCGACTACGGCGATGTCGATGGAGCGCACGGCCGGGTTCTCGCCGTTCCACAGGGTGCGGATGCGGTCGGCGTAATGGGTGAGCACCCAGTCGCGGATGAAGCGGGTGGGCACCGCCAGGGTCACCGCGCCGTCGCGCAGGCCGGCGACGGTCATCGGCTTCACCCAGCTCTTGAAGGCGGCATCGCCGAACTCTTCCCGCAGACGATCCTGGACGCGGTCCCACTGGGTGGCGAGTCCGACGTCCATCCGGCCATGGTCCATAAACGACTCCGACGCGCTCTCAACCTGCAACGATGCCCGAGACACCGCGGCCTCCCCAATCGAGTTTCACAGGGAACCGGCCCGCCGTGCCCCGAGCAACGACAAAGGCCACGCCGGACCCCATTTCCGGTGGGTCCGGTGGTTCCACGCTTATCCCATGCGTTCCGTCGCGCTGACGCGGCGGCCTCTTCCCCCGTCGCCCTGGTGGCGGCGCCTGCGCCGGCGGTGCCGGCAACGCCGTCGCGCTGCCCCGGCGGGAGCCGGGGAGAAGGCGCCGGGCGGCGCGCCTCCTGTCCGTTGCGGTGCGCCCGGCCGGCCTGGGAGGCCAGCTGATCGGCACCGGCCGCGCCATGGCGGCAGCGGGCGGCCTCTGAGAGGACTCGCCCCGGACCCGTTAATGATTCCCCAAAACGCCCCGGCAAGAAAGCCGAATCTTTGGCATAATGATCCGGGCACCAGGCCAGAACAGGCAAAAGGAAATCACGCCCTTCAGAGAAATTCTGAAAGACTACATAAAACTTTTTCTATTTCGATGATGGCGCCCCTGGACGGGATGCCTCCCTAAGCAAGCCATGACGGCTGGCCGAAGGCAATATGTCCGAATAGGGAACGCATGACTTTTTGGTGGGGCGAGCGCCCGTACAGCGCGCAAAAGGCCGCGCCTCCGCCGGGCGGAGGGCGGCCCCGGCCGAATCCGGTCCCGGCTGCAACCCTGCCGACAGGCGGCAGGGGCGGCCGGACGGCAATGGACGTTACGCGGCCTTCAGCGCCTTCACGCGGGCGTTGAGGCGGGAGATCTTGCGCGACGCGGTGTTCTTGTGCAGCACACCCTTGGTCACGGCGCGGGCGATCTCGGGGCCGGCGGCGGTCATCGCGGCCTGGGCCTGATCGTAATCGCCGCTGGCGATGGCCAGCTCGACCTTCTTCATGAAGGTGCGGGTGCGGGACTTGCGGGCGTGATTGATCTCGTAACGCTTGGCGTTGCGGACGATGCGCTTCTTAGCCGACTTGTGATGGGCCATTGCCTAACCTTGTCTCTCTGTCCGTTCTATAACCGGCTTCGTACCGTGAAGCGCGGGTTATAAGGAATCACGGGCATGCCGTCAACCGGCAGCTTGTGGAAAACCTCCGAAAGGCCCGGCGAACCGTGCCTTTGCGGAGTCGCGGCAGCCGCCGCACGGGGCGGCGGCCGGTGGCTGCGGGGGCGACTCCGCCCCTCAGCGGTTCTTGAAGTTGGGCTGGCGCTTCTCCACGAAGGCCGCCATGCCTTCCTTCTGGTCCTCGGTGGCGAAGGTGGAGTGGAACAGCCGCCGCTCGAACATCACGCCCTGCTGGAGGGTGGTTTCATAGGCGGCGTTGACCGCTTCCTTGGTCATGAGCACGGCCGGGCGCGACATGCCGGCGATGCGCTCGGCGGTCTTCACCGCTTCGTCCACCAGGTCGGCCACCGGCACGATTCGCGACACCAGGCCGGCGCGCTCGGCTTCGGCGGCGTCCATCTGGCGGCCGGTCAGGCACATTTCCATGGCCTTGGACTTGCCGACGAATCGGGTCAGGCGCTGGGTGCCGCCGGAGCCGGGGATGGTGCCGATGGTGATTTCCGGCTGGCCGAACTTGGCGTTCTCGGCGGCCAGGATGAAGTCGCACATCATGGCGATCTCGCAGCCGCCGCCGAGGGCGTAGCCGGCGACCGCGGCGATGATGGGCTTGCGGCAGGTGGTGATGCGCTGCCAGCCGACGGTGATGAAATCCTGGAGGTAGGCGTCCATGTAGGACTTGTCGGCCATTTCCTTGATGTCGGCGCCGGCGGCGAAGGCCTTTTCCGACCCGGTCAGGACGATGCAGCCCACCTCGTCGTCGGCCTCGAAGGCATCAAGCGCGGCGCCCAGGTCCTTGATCAGCCCGACGCACAGGGCGTTGAGGGCCTTCGGCCGGTTGAGGGTGATGAGGCCGACGCGACCCCGCGTTTCCACCAGGATGTTCTCGTAGGGCATCGGAAAATGCTCCGTGGTCGATGGCTTGGTTAATGGTCTTGGACGAATGGGGCCGGGGCGGGCGGGGCGGTCAGTCGGGCGATACCTCGAACCGCACCACCAGGCCGGCGGGCCCGCCCGGGTGGGGGCGGGGAAACTCGATGCGCAGGGACTCGCCCTCGCGGCGGAACTCGCTCTGCCCCACCTGCTGCCAGCCCAGCTGCGGCAGGGTGGCGACGTAGAAGTCGAGCACCTGCTGCGGCGTCGTGCTGCCGGTGGCATAGGCCTCGACGATGCGGCCGTAGGGCGTGTCGAACAGGGTGGTGGCGTCGTCGCTCTGGCGCAGGGCGGGCATCAGCGGCAGGTCTTCGAAGCCGTCGAGGAACGACTCCGCCCGCCCGCTGCCGGCCGCCGCCAGCACCGCCAGGACCGCGAGCACCGCACCGGATGCCCGTATGAACGCCGGAATGCGCATGGCGCTCACGCTATCTCACCGCTGTCGTTTGGCACAGAAAAAAGTCGAACGGCCGGCCTGCACGATGCGCCGGATGCCGGGCGCCGCGCCGTCGGCGGCACCGCAGTCGCAGCCGGGGCAGGGGTGGCCGGCGCGGTCGTAGACGGCGAAGCTGTGCTGGAAGTAGCCCAGTTCCCCCGACGCCTGGCGGTGATCGCGCAAGGACGAGCCGCCGGCCGCGATGGCCTCCGCCAGCACCGCCTTGATGGCCTCCACCAGCCGCGCCAGCTGCGGCCGCGAGACGCTGCCGGCCAGCCGGGTGGGGGCGATGCCGGCGCGGAACAACGCCTCGCACACATAGATGTTGCCAAGCCCCGCCACCACGCCCTGGTCCAGCAGCGCGCTTTTCACCGGCGTGCGCTTGCCGGCGAAGGCGGCGCCCAGCACCGCCGGGGTGAAAGCGTCGGACAGCGGCTCCGGCCCCATGGCGGCCAGCAGCGGGTGCTGCTCCACCTGATCCACCGTCGACAGGGTCATCAGGCCGAAGCGGCGCGGGTCGGCGTAGGTGACCACCGCCCCCTCGTCGGTGGTGAACAGCACATGGTCGTGCGGCCCGGCCGGCGCGAAGTTGCTGCCCGGCGGGCTGACCACCATGGAGCCGGACATGCCGAGGTGGCCCAGCAGCACGGTGCCGGAATCCAGCTCCCAGATGTAGTACTTGCCGCGCCGGCGGATGCGCTCCACCCGGCGGCTGGTCAGGGCCAGGGCGAAGTTGGGCGGGAAGGGCAGGCGCAGGTCGGGGCGACGCACCTCCACCTGCACGAGCCGCCGCCCCTCCAGCACCAGGGAGAGGCCGCGGCAGACGGTTTCGACTTCAGGCAGCTCGGGCATGATGGCTGCACCATAGCGGCTTCGGCGGCGCTGTGAAGGGGGCGCGGAAGGCGGCCCGCCCCTCCCCCGGCTCAGGCTCAGGCTCGTCCCAGGCTGCCCTGAGGGCACCTCAGGGCAGCCGGGCAGGCGCGACCGCGCGCCGCCGCCAATGCGGCGTGAGCCAAGGCCGCGCCAGCGGCCGCCCGGCGCCCGGGGGCGCTACTCTCACTCATAACTCCGTTCATCGCTGATGACCTTGCCGTCGTTGGGCAGGCTGGCCGGGTTCACCAGTTCGACCGCGCCCTTCAGCTTGACCACCTCGCGCAGGGTTTCGGCCACCGCCGCCGCCAGGGCCGGCTCGGTGGAGGTGCTTTCGGCCTTCAGGGTCATCTGGTCGACGTTGTCGAGGCTGGTGACCACCAGGCGGGCCTTCAGCAGCTCCGGGTGACGCTTGACCACGGCGGCCACCTGTTCGGGGTGGACGAACATGCCCTTCACCTTGGTGGTCTGGTCGGCGCGGCCCATCCACCCCTTGATGCGCATGTTGGTGCGCCCGCAGGGGCTGATGCCGGGCAGCACGGCGCTCATGTCGCCGGTGCCGAAGCGGATGAGCGGGTATTCGCGGGTGAACACGGTCACCACCACCTCGCCGACCTCCCCCTCGGGCACCGGGTCGCCGGTGCCGGGGCGGACGATCTCCACCAGCGCGCCTTCGGAGCAGATCATGCCCTCCATGGCCTCCGACTCGTAGGCGATGACGCCCAGGTCGGCGGTGGCATAGCACTGGTAGGCCAGCACGCCGAGATCCTTGATCTGCGCCCGCAGCGACGGCGGCAACGCCTCGCCCGACACCAGCGCCTTCTTCAGCGACGAACAGTCGAGCCCAAGCTCCGCCGCCTTTTCCAGGATGATGCGCAGGAAGCTGGGGGTGCCGGTGTAGCCGGCCGGCTTCATGGCCGCCACCGCCTGGGCCTGCAGTTCGGTCTGGCCGACGCCGGCGGGGAACACGGTGCAGCCGAGCGCGCGGGCGCCGTTGTCGAGAATCCAGCCGCCGGGGGTGAAGTGATAGCTGAAGGTGTTGTGGACCAGATCACCGGGGCGGAAGCCGGCGGCATAGAGGGCGCGGGCGGCGCGCCAGTAGTCGGCGCCAATGCCTTCCGGCTCGTGGATGGGGCCGGGGCTCTGGAACACGTGGCCGAGCGGCAGGCCGGTCGCCACCAGCCCGCCGAAGGGCGGCGCCTTCTGCTGCAGGGCGATCAGGTCGTGCTTGCGGGTGACCGGCAGCCGGGCGAGGTCGGCGCGGCTGCGGATCTCCTGCGGGTCGACCCCGGCCAGCAGCTCGGCGAAGTAGGGGGTGGCGGCCTTGGCGTGGGCCACGGTCTCGCGCAGCGACACCATCAGCGCGGCCTCGCGCGTCTCGGCGTCGCGGGTTTCCAGGGCGTCGAAATGCTGGGTCATGGCGCGGGGCTCCCGGTGGCGTGGCGTGGTCGGTCGGTCGGTCAGGTGCGGATAGGATGATAGGCAGGGAAAGGGGCCGTGCAAGCCTGCGCGCACGGCCCCCGTTTCCGCTGCCCGAGGCGGGTTACAGCCAGCGCTTGCGGCGGCGGTAGTGCTTGACGTCGCGGAAGCTCTTGCGGTCGCCGCCGGAGAGGCCGAGGTAGAATTCCTTCACGTCGTCGTTCTCGCGCAGGCGGGCGGCATCGCCTTCCATCACCACGCGGCCGTTTTCCAGGATGTAGCCGAACTTGGCGTAGCGCAGCGCCACCATGGTGTTCTGCTCGGCCAGGATGAACGACACGTTTTCCTGTTCGTTCAGCTGCTTGACGATCTCGAAGATTTCCTCGACCAGCTGCGGCGCCAGACCCATGGAGGGCTCGTCCAGCAGGATGACCTTGGGCCGGGCCATCATGGCGCGACCGATGGCCACCATCTGCTGCTCGCCGCCGGAGGTATAGCCGGCCTGGCTGGTGCGGCGTTCCTTCAGGCGCGGGAAGTAGTGGTAGACGCGCTCCAGGTCTTCCTTCACCGCCCCGGCCCCGTCGCGGCGGGTGTAGGCGCCGGTGAGCAGGTTTTCCTCGACGGTCAGGTGCTCGAAGCAGTGGCGGCCTTCCATCACCTGGACGACGCCGCGCTTGACCAGATCGGAGGGGGTGAGCGCGTCGATGCGTTCCCCGCGGTATTCGATGGTGCCCTTGGTCACCTCGCCGCGCTCGGCGCGCAGCAGGTTGGAGATGGACTTCAGGGTGGTGGTCTTGCCGGCGCCGTTGGCGCCCAGCAGGGCCGTGATGCCGCCCTCGTGAAGCTGGAGCGACACGCCCTTCAGGACCAGGATGACGTGGTCGTAGATGACTTCGATGTTGTTGACGGAGAGGATGGGCTGCGCAGTCTGCGCGGCCGGCGAGTCCCCGACAACCTTCACGGCGGCTTCGCTCACGGCTTTACCTCATGCAAAACGGTTCTCTGTCGCGGCGGGCGGTCCGGGCGGCGGCGCGGCTGCGTCGTCGCCCGGCCGGGCCAAGTGGCCCGGCGCCGCGAGAGCGGCGGGAGCCAAGGGCGCGGAGGCGCCCGCCCGGCGCCTGAGGGCGCCGGGGATCGCACCGCGATCCCCGGCAGAACAGGACAAGACTACTCAGCTTTCCTTCGAGCAGTCGCGCGGCTCGATGCCCTTCTCCTTGGCGTAGGCGGCCGCGGAGTCTTCGTACATCTTGCGCAGGTACTCGTCGCGGTTCGGCATGATCCAGTCGGACACCGGCGACCAGGTCTTGCCGTCCCACTGCTGGATGATGACGGCGCCGCCGCCTTCGTGGTCGTTGCACGACAGCTTCACCGGGTTGAGCAGGCCGGTCAGGCCCAGTTCAGCCAGGCGGGCTTCGCTCAGGTCGATGTTCTCGATGCCCCAGCGCACTTCTTCCGGGGTCAGCGGACGGGCGCCGAACCGCTTCTGGGCGGTGGAGATGCCCTCGGCGGTGAACACGGCGGAGATCAGGCCGCGGTTGTAGAGGATGTTGCCCACTTCCTCCTTCGGACCGGCGCCCTTGTTCTTGCCGTGAACGTGGGTGAGCACGTCCTGCAGGACCGGGAAGTCCGCACCGGCGCCGTGGAACTGCGCCGACAGGTAGCCCTTGGAGACCGGACCGGCGGCGTTGGTGTCCACTTCCGAACCCGACCACCAGGTGCCGATGAACTTGTCCATCGGGTAGCCGACGGCCGCCGCTTCCTTGATGGCGGTGGAGTTCATGACGCCCCAGCCCCACATGATGGTCCAGTCAGGACGGACCTGACGGCCGATCTTCAGCCAGGTGGCCTTCTGCTCCAGACCCGGGTGGGCGACCGGGAACAGCTCCAGCTTGAAGCCGTGCTTCTCGGCCAGGTATTCCAGGGTCTTGATGGGCTCCTTGCCGTAGGCGCTGTCGTGGTAGACCAGCGCGATGGTCTTGCCCTTCAGGTCGCCTTCCTTGCCGGCGATGTACTGCACGATGGCGTCGGCACCGGCCCAGTAGGTGACCGGCAGGGTGAAGACCCACGGGAACACCGAACCGTCGGAGGCGTCGGCGCGGCCGAGGCCGGAGGTGATCATCGGGATCTTGTCGGCCTTCACGCGGTCAAGCAGCGCGTAGGTGATGCCGGTCGACAGCGGCTGGAAGACGGACGGGCTCTTTCCCTTCATCTTCTCGTAGCACTCGACGCCCTTGTCGTTGTTGTAGGCGGTATCGCACTCTTCATAGGCGATCTTCACGCCGCCGATGCCGCCGTCGCGCTCGTTCAGCAGCGCGAAGTAGTCGGCATAGCCGTTGGCCCAGGGAATGCCGCCGGGGGCATAGGGGCCGGAGCGGTAGACGGTGCCCGGAACGTACTGCTCGTTGGCCATGGCGGCGGTGTCGACGGCCAGGGTGGCGCCGAAGCCGATCGCCAGCGCAATGGCGGCGGAGGAAAGCGTCTTGAACATCATGTCTGAAAGTCCTCCCATGGACCTTAGGTCGGGTCTTTTGTTGTGGTCGTTGCGGTGCCCGCGCCGGCCGTGACCGGGGCGGGTGCGGCGCCGCACCTTCTTCGAGGGTCTTCGCGCCGCAAATCGACAGTGGCCGGATCAGTCCCTTCGCGTCAGTACGGGAACGGCCACAGGCGAAGCTTTTCCTTCAGGATCTGCCACAGACGGGCCAGGCCGTGCGGCTCGACGATCAGGAAGAAGATGATGAGCGCGCCGAAGATCATGAACTCAAGGTGCGACACCACGTCGACCGCGATGTTCAGGCCGAGCAGCGACGGCGCGTTGGTCAGCAGGATCGGCAGCGCGATGATGAAGCCGGCGCCCAGGAACGACCCCAGGATGGAGCCCAGGCCGCCGATGATGATCATGAACAGCACCTGGAACGACCGGTTGATGTCGAACGCCAGCGGCTCCACCGAACCGGTGTACAGGAAGGCCCACATGGCGCCCGCCACACCGCAGTAGAAGGAGCTGATGGCGAAGGCCGACAGCTTGGTCTGCAGCGGCTTGATGCCGATGATTTCCGCCGCGATGTCCATGTCGCGCACCGCCATCCAGCGGCGGCCGATGGACGACCGCACCAGGTTCTTGGCGGCCAGCGCCAGGATCACCACCATGGTCAGGGCGAACAGGTACTTCGCTTCGGCGGTGGCCTGCGGGCCGGTGACGTAGATGTCGGTGAACAGGATGGTGCGCGGCGGGGCGGAAATGACGCCCGAGGTGGAGTAGTTGGTGAACCACGGCACCTTGTTGTACAGCCACAGCAGGAAGAACTGCGCCGCCAGCGTCGCCACGGCAAGGTAGAAGCCCTTGATGCGCAGGGACGGGATGCCGAACAGCACGCCGACGCCGGCGGTGATCAGGCCGGAGGCGAGGAACACCGCCTCGATCGGCATGCCGGGGAAGGCGGTCGACAGCTTGTAGGCGGCGAAGGCGCCCGTCGCCATGAACCCGCCGGTGCCCAGCGACAGCTGGCCGGCATAGCCGGTGAGGATGTTGAGGCCAAGGGCCGCCATGCTCATGACCAGGAAGGGCATGAAGATGGTCATCAGCCAGTACTGGTTCGACAGCGCCGGCACGGCGATGAAGGCGATCGCCAGCATCCCGAAGACCACGATGCGGTCCTGCGCGATCGGGAAGATGGACCAGTCCCTGGCGTAGCTGGTCTTGAACTGGCCTGCTTCACGGTAAAGCATGTGTCACGATCTCCCGGCTCAGACGCGCTCGATGATCTTCTCGCCGAACAGGCCCTGGGGCCGGAACAGCAGGAAGACAAGAGCCAGCATGTAGGCAAACCAGTCCTCGATGGCGCCGCCGAAGGCGGAGCCCCAGAACACTTCCGCCACCTTCTCGCCGACGCCGACGATGAGGCCGCCGACGATGGCGCCGGGGATGGAGGTGAAGCCGCCGAGGATGAGCACCGGCAGGGCCTTCAGCGCCACCAGGGCAAGGCTGAACTGCACGCCGAGCTTGGAGCCCCACATGATGCCGGCGACCAGGCCGACCAGGCCGGCGACGGTCCACACGATGGCCCAGATGGTCTTCAGCGGAATGCCGACCGACAGGGCGGCCTGGTGATCGTCGGCAACGGCGCGCAGGGCGCGGCCGACGCGGGTCTTCTGGAAGAACACCGCCAGCACGAACACCAGCAGGCCGGCGACGACGGCGGCGAAGATGTCGAACTGGTTGATCAGCACGCCGCCGATCTCGATCGGGGTCTGCGGGATGCCGATGTCCAGCACCTTGACGTCGGAGCCCCAGATGGTCTGGCCGAAGCCGTCAAGGAAGTAGGTGATGCCGATGGTGGCCATGAACAGGATGATGTGCGGCTGGTTGACCAGCTTGCCCAGCACCAGCCGTTCGACCGCGATGGCCACCAGGGCCATGATGCCCATGGTCAGCGCCAGCGCGATGGTCCAGTGCAGGCCGTGTTCCATCAACCCGGCGAAGGACAGGGCGGCGAACAGCACCATGGCGCCCTGGGCGAAGTTGAACACGCCGGAGGCCTTGAAGATCAGCACGAAGCCGAGCGCCACCAGAGAGTACATGACGCCCGACAGCAGGCCGCCGATGACCACTTCGACGAAGAACAGCGGATAGCTGCCGATCTGCACGAAGGGGTCGATGAAGATGGAGGAAAGGAAGTCCATCACGCGACTCCTCGGCTTGAGATGGTCATCAGGGCGGGGCGACGGGTCCGTCGCACGCCGGCAGGGGCGCCCGAACGCAGAGTGTCCTTACGCGGCATGGCTCACCCCCAGGTAGGCGTCGATGACTTCCTGGTTGGCGCGCACCGCATCGGGCACGTCCTCGGCCAGCTTGCGGCCGTAGTCGAGCACCACCACGCGGTCGGAGATGTCCATCACCACGCCCATGTCGTGCTCGATCAGCACGATGGTGGTGCCGAACTCGTCGTTGACGTCGAGGATGAAGCGGCACATGTCCTCCTTCTCCTCCACGTTCATGCCGGCCATGGGCTCGTCCAGCAGCAGCAGTTCCGGCTGCGCCGCCAGGGCGCGGCCCAGCTCCACCCGCTTCTGCAGGCCGTAGGGCAGGCGGCCGACCGGCGTCTTGCGGATCGACTCGATTTCCAGGAAGTCGATGATCTTCTCCACGTACTCGCGGTGGGCGACCTCTTCCTTCTGGCCGAGGCCCCAGTACAGCGCCTGGGCGAAGATGTTCGACTTCATCATGGTGTTGCGGCCCGTCATGATGTTGTCGAGCGCGCTCATGCCCTTGAACAGGGCGATGTTCTGGAAGGTGCGGGCGATGCCCTGGCGGGCCGCCTCGTGCGGCTTCATGCGCGAGCGCGCCTGCCCCTTGTAGGTGATCACCCCTTCCTGCGGATGGTAGAAGCCGTTGATCACGTTGAGCATGCTGCTCTTGCCGGCGCCGTTCGGGCCGATGATCGACAGGATCTCGTGCTCGCGCACGGTGAAGCTGATGTTGGTGAGGGCGCGGACGCCGCCGAAGGACAACGAGATGTTGTCGACCTTCAGCACCACGTCGCCGATGCGCCTGCCCTTGTCCTGACCGCTGGCGGACATGCAGTGCCTCCCTGGTGTGTCCTGGTGCGGGCGGTGCTCTTGCGGCATCTGCCCGCATTGGTTGTCGTGTGAGCGTCGCCGCCGGCGCTGCGGCCGGCCGCCGGGGCAGGGCCCCGGGCGGCACCGCCGCTGCCGCGCGTCGCCTTACGCCGTCTTGCGCAGAAGCTGTTCGACCGGCCGGACCGACTCGAAGCCCTTGACCTCGCCGATGCGCAGGTCGGCCTTGAGCACGCCCTTGCGGCCGTCCTCGAAGGTGACCTCGCTTTCCACCTTCACCATCGGCACGCCGGCATACAGCGCGTCGATCTGCGGGGCGTAGCGTTCGGCGATGAACCGGCGGCGCACCTTGCGGGTGCGGGTCAGTTCGCCGTCGTCGGCGTCCAGTTCCTTGTGCAGGTTGAGGAACCGGCGGATCTGGCAGTGCGACAGCATGGGGTCCTTCTTCAGGTCCTCATTCACCTTCTGCACGCACTCTTCGATCAGGTCGTAGATCTCGCTGCGGGCGGCCAGGTCCTGGAAGCCGGAATACGGGATGCCGCGCCGTTCCGCCCAGTTGCCGCAGGCTTCCAGGTCGATGTTGACGAAGGCGGTCACGTAGTCGCGCTCGTTGCCGAAGGCCACCGCTTCCTTGATGAAGGGGAAGAACTTCAGCTTGTTTTCCAGGTACTTGGGCGGGAACATGCCGCCGTTGGTCAGCTTGCCCACGTCCTTGGCACGGTCGATGATCTTCAGCTGGCCGTCGTTGTCGAAGTAGCCGGCATCGCCGGTGTGAACCCAGTTGTCGGCGGTCTTGGTTTCCGCCGTGCCTTCGGGGTTCTTGTAGTAGCCGACGAACACGCCGGGG
Organism: Caenispirillum bisanense; assembly: GCF_039523075.1. Lineage (NCBI taxonomy): Bacteria > Pseudomonadati > Pseudomonadota > Alphaproteobacteria > Rhodospirillales > Novispirillaceae > Caenispirillum > Caenispirillum bisanense. Next base: position 34,735 of record NZ_BAAAEP010000001.1, on the reverse strand, counting down.
CTGCGATAGAGCACCTCGCCGTTGTCGTCGATCTTCACTTCCACTTCGGGCGCCGGCAGGCCGACGGTGTCGGACTTGATGGCGCCGGTCGGCTGCACGCAGACGAACACCGAGGCTTCCGTCTGGCCGTAGAGCTGCTTGGTGTTGATGCCGAGCGAGCGGTAGAAGTCGAAGATCTCCGGCCCGATGGCCTCGCCGGCGGTATAGGCCAGCTTCAGCCGCGACAGGCCGAGCACGTTCTTCAGCGGCGCGTAGACCAGGATGTTGCCGAGCCAGTACTTGAAGCGGTCGCCGAACGGAACCGACTTGCCGTCCAGGATCTGCGGCCCGCACGTCTTGGCGACGTCCATGAAGTAGGCGAACATCTTCCGCTTCATCGGCGCCGCATCTTCCATGCGGATCATCACCGAGGTCAGCAGGTTTTCATAGATGCGCGGCGGGGCGAAGTAATAGGTCGGCCCGATCTCGCGCAGGTCGTTCATCAGGGTGTCGCTGCTTTCCGGGCAGTTCACCGTGTACCCGCAGACATAGGCCTGGGCGAGCGAGAAGATATGGTCGCCGACCCACGCCATGGGCAGGTAGGCCACCGTTTCCTCGGTGTGGTCCAGGCCCTCCATGGCGGAGGCGTTGCGGGCGGTGATGAGCACGTTGTCGTAAGACAGCATCACGCCCTTGGGCTTGCCGGTGGTGCCCGAGGTATAGAGCATCACACCAATGTCGCTGCCCGTGGTCTTGGCGATCTCGGCATCCAGGAAGCCCGGGTTCTTCTGCAGGAACTCGCGGCCCAGCTGCTGGATCTTTTCATAGGCGTGCAGGAACGGCTGGTCATAGTGCCGCATGCCGCGCTCGTCCTCGAACACCACGGTTTCGAGCCTGGGGCAGCGATCCTTGATTTCCAGCAGCTTGTCGACCTGCTCCTGGTCCTCGACGACGGCGATGCGGGCCTCGGCATGGTCGAGGACGTACTGCATCTCCTCGGCCACCGAGTCCTGGTACATCGGCACCGGCGTGGCGCCCAGGCACTGGGCGGCCACCATGGCCCAGTACATGTGCGGCCGGTTGTCGCCGACGATGGCGAGCACCTCGCCCCGCTTCAGGCCGAGCGCGGCCAGGCCGCCGGCGAAGGCGAAGATCTCGTCCTTCATCTGGGCCCACGACCACGTCTGCCAGATGCCGAGGTCCTTCTCGCGCATGGCCGGATGACCCGGTCGCACCGCGACATGGTGCAGCAGGAGCTTGGGGAACGTGTCCATCTCGCGGGTGGAGGTGATGCCGCTCATCGGGCGGCCCTCCCGCGCTGCGCGGTGGACGGAATACGGGCGTAATGAGCCCGCAGTGCGGGCGTGACCTCGGACATTGAACAACCTCCCTAAGCCGTCGAGGCGCCGTTGTTTTTCCGGCGTTGACCTCGCGAAAGCCGCCTCCCGCTGCGACCGTTGGTCGGTCGTCCATGCCAGGAGGGCCATCATTGCATACACACGGCCTCTGTTTTGTATCAAGTAACCTGAATCCCCGGCGGGGGTCAAGCGGCTTGGCTCATAATTTTTATGCCCGCAGGTGCCATTTTTGCGACATGCCGTTTCGCATAAGACGCTGAAGACGCAACGGCATTCGCAAATGGCCCGCTTGGCCCACCCGCGCGCCCTACCCGGGCGGGTGGCTCCCCTGCGCCCTCTGCCCCCGCCGCCCCACCCCATTGCACACGCGCAGGGCGGCAACATATTGGGTAAGACAAAACCCGAGCAGCGCAGGCGGGCTCTGCCGCGCCCCACCCACCCGAGCCGAGGAGCCATCCATGCCCCTGTGTGGACACGACACCCTGAAGACACGTCGCACCCTCAGCGTCGGCGGCACCGACCACGACTACTTCAGCCTGAGCGCCGCCGCCGAGGCCGGCCTGGGCGATGTGTCGCGGCTGCCGTATTCCATGAAGGTGCTGCTGGAAAACCTGCTGCGCTATGAAGACGGCCGCAGCGTCACGGTGGACGACGTGAAGGCGGCGGCGGAATGGCTGCGGACCCGCAGCTCGACGCGGGAGATCGCCTATCGCCCGGCGCGGGTGCTGATGCAGGACTTCACCGGCGTGCCGGCGGTGGTCGACCTGGCCGCCATGCGCGATGCCGTGGTGGCCATGGGCGGCGAGCCGCGGCGCATTAACCCGCTGTCGCCGGTCGACCTGGTGATCGACCACTCGGTGATGGTCGACTTCTTCGGCACCCCCGACGCCCTGCAGAAGAACATGGACCTGGAGTTCGAGCGCAACGGCGAGCGTTACGCCTTCCTGCGCTGGGGCCAGAAGGCGTTCGATAATTTCCGCGTCGTGCCGCCCGGCGCCGGCATCTGCCATCAGGTGAACCTGGAGCACCTGTCGCGGGTGGTGTGGACCGGCGCCGACGACTCGGGCCGCCTGCTCGCCTACCCAGATACGCTGGTGGGCACCGACAGCCACACCACCATGGTCAACGGCCTTGGCGTGCTCGGCTGGGGCGTGGGCGGCATCGAGGCGGAGGCGGCCATGCTCGGCCAGCCCATCTCCATGCTCATCCCGGAGGTGATCGGCTTCAAGCTCACCGGCCGCCTGCAGGAAGGCGTCACGGCCACCGACCTGGTGCTGACGGTGGTGCAGATGCTGCGCAGGAAGGGGGTGGTCGGCAAGTTCGTGGAATTCTACGGCACCGGCCTCGATCACCTGCCGCTGGCCGACCGCGCCACCATCGGCAACATGGGCCCGGAATACGGCGCCACCTGCGGCATCTTCCCGGTGGACGCGGAAACCCTGCGCTACCTGCGCACCACCGGCCGCGGCGACGACCAGATCGCCCTGGTGGAGGCCTATGCCAAGGCGCAGGGCATGTGGCGCGACTCGACCACGCCCGACCCGGTGTTCAGCGACACCCTGGAGCTGGACATGGGCACGGTGGAACCCTCGCTGGCCGGTCCGAAGCGGCCGCAGGACCGCATCGCGCTCGGCGGCGTCGCCGGCAGCTTCCGCGACACCTTCGCCGCCGAGGGCAAGGGCGCCGCGGCCGACCGCGCCGTGCCGGTGGAGGGGGAGGGCTACGGCCTCACCGATGGCGCCGTGGTGATCGCCGCCATCACCTCCTGCACCAATACGTCCAACCCCAGCGTCATGCTGGCCGCCGGACTGGTGGCCAAGAAGGCGGTGGAGAAGGGGCTGGTGCGCAAGCCGTGGGTCAAGACCTCGCTGGCGCCGGGATCGCAGGTGGTGCAGGACTACCTGGAGAAGGCCGGCCTGCAGGGCTACCTCGACCAGTTGGGCTTCACCATCGCCGGCTTCGGCTGCACCACCTGCATCGGCAACTCCGGCCCGCTGGACGAGCCCATCGCCGCCGCCATCGACGGCAACGACATGCTGGTGGCCGCCGTGCTGTCGGGCAACCGCAACTTCGAAGGCCGCATCAGCCCGCACGTGCGCGCCAACTACCTCGCCAGCCCGCCGCTGGTGGTGGCCTATGCCCTGGCCGGGTCGGTGAAGGTCGACCTGACGACGGAGCCGCTGGGCACCGGGTCGGACGGGCAGCCGGTCTACCTGAAGGACATCTGGCCGACCAGCCACGAGGTCAACGAGGCGGTGGAGCAGAACATCACCAGCGCCATGTTCCGCAACCGCTACGACAACGTCTTCGCCGGGCCGCAGATGTGGCAGAACATCGCCGTCACCGGCGGCGAGACCTATGCCTGGGACGACAGCTCCACCTACGTCAAGAACCCGCCCTACTTCGTCGCCATGGACAAGACGCCACAGGGCTTCAGCGACTTCACCGGCATGCGGCCGCTGGCGATCCTGGGCGATTCGGTGACGACGGACCACATCTCCCCCGCCGGCTCCATCAAGGTCGACAGCCCGGCCGGCAAGTACCTGATCGAGCACGGGGTGGAGCGCAAGGACTTCAACAGCTACGGCGCCCGCCGCGGCAATCATGAAGTGATGATGCGCGGCACCTTCGCCAACATCCGCATTCGCAACGAGATGGCGCCCGGCACCGAGGGCGGCGTCACCACCCTGCAGCCGGCCGGCGAGGTCATGCCGATCTACGACGCCGCCATGAAGTACGCCGAAACCGGCACGCCGCTGGTCGTCATCGCCGGCAAGGAATACGGCACCGGCTCATCCCGCGACTGGGCGGCCAAGGGCACCAACCTGCTGGGCGTGAAGGCGGTGATCGTCGAAAGCTTCGAGCGCATCCACCGCTCCAACCTGGTGGGGATGGGGGTGCTGCCGCTGCAGTTCAAGGACGGCATGGACCGCAAGACCCTGAAGCTGGACGGCACCGAAACCTTCGACATCGTCGGCATCGCCGGCGGCATCACGCCGCGCCAGGACATCGACGTCACCATCCACCGCGCCGACGGCAGCAGCGAGACCATCCAGGTGCTGTGCCGCATCGATACGGTGGACGAGGTCGATTACTACCGCCACGGCGGCATCCTGCAGTACGTGCTGCGCAACCTGGCGGCCTGAGGAGGATCGACGGCGCCGTCCGCCCGCGGGCGGCGCCGGTCCTGTCCGCTCCGCTCCCCTCTGCCGTCCGGCCGGGTCACACCCGGCGGGCGGCGGCGAGGGCGGCGCGGCCGCGGTCGTGGCCGCCGCTGGCCGGGGTGCCGGGCAGGCTGTCGAAGTCGCCGCGCAGGGCCTTGAGCGCCATGCGCTCTTCCTCGATCTCGCGGGCGGTGCGGACGCCGCGCCGGCGCAGCACCATCAGCGGCGGGCACCAGCCCTGCAGGGCGTGCTGCAGCAGGAAGCCGCCGACCACCGCCGGCAGCGCCGCGAACCGGCGGTCGACGAAGGCGGCAAGCAGGCTGCCGGCCACGGTGAGGGTGGCGGCATTGGCCATCAGCACCCGTTCCACGTCCCACTCGCGGTCGATGTCGCGCAGGCGGCTGTCCAGGTCGTCCAGGCGCCCTTGCAGTTCCTGCAGGCGATGGGCCGCCGTCAGCACCCGCCGTTCGGTCTCGTCGTCGATGCGCCGGTTGGCGCGGTCGGCGGAGCTGCTGCGGATGCGGGCGGCGGTGGCGGGGAACATGGCCGGCTCCTTCGGGCGAGGGGGGAGGGTATGCGCCCGAAAAAACGTCCGCCCGCGCCGCCGGTTGCGTGTACCGCCGTCAGCCGATGGTCAGCGAATGGGCAGCGGGTAGAGCAGCCCGCCGTCGGTCCACAGGGCGTTCAGGCCCCGCTCCATCTTGTAGCGCGAGCCGGCGCCGAGGTTGCGGTCGAAGATCTCGCCGTAATGGCCGACGGCGGCGATGATGCGGCGGGCCCAGTCGTCATCCAGCCCCACCGGCGCGCCGATGCCGGGATCGAGGCCGAGCAGCCGCCGCACCTCGGGGTCGTCGGTCTCCTGCCGAGCCCGCGCCGCGGCGGCGGTGACGCCCTTGGCCTCGGCCAGGATGACGGCATTGACGGTGAAGCGGATGATGGCCTCCCACTGCGGATCGTTGTTGCGCACCGCCGGCGACAGCGGCTCGCGCGAGATGACGTCGGGGAACACCACGAAATCGTCGGGGTCCGGGGTGCGGTCGCGCAGCGCCATCACCATGCCGGCCAGGTCGTTGGTCATCAGGTCGCAGTTGTGGGCAAGAAAGGCGTTCCACGCCCCGTCGGAGGTGACCAGTTCCACCGGCTTGACGTCCTTGCCGGTGGACCTGATCCACGCCCGCAGGTTTTCCACCGTGGTGGTTTCGGCGATGACGCAGACCACCGCCCGTTCCACGTCCGCCAGGCTGCGGTAGCCGAGGTTGCGATGGGCGATGAAGCCCTGGCCTTCGAAGAAGTTGGTGCCGGTAAAGTGGATTCCGAAGGCCGATTCGCGGGCCAGCGTCCAGGTGGCGCCGCCCAGCAGGACGTCGATCTCGCCTTCCGCCAGCGCCTTGAAGCGGGCGGCGGAGAACAGCGGCACGAAGGTCACCGCCTCGCCGTCGGCCAGCACCGCCGCCGCCACCGCCCGGCACAGGTCGGCGCGCAGGCTGACGTAGCGGCCGCTGGCGTCGCGCTGGGCGAAGCCCGATTCCTCGTTGACGCCGCACAGCAGCACGCCGCGGTCGCGCACCTTCGCCAGGGTGCCGGTGTCCGGCACCGGCGGCGACGCCGGGGCTTCGGCCGTGGCGGCATCGGCCCCGCCGGAAAACGCCAGCGCGGCGGCGATGGCGACGGCGGCGGCAAGGCGCGCCAAGGGGTGGGCTTGCATCGGACGGTCCCCCATGTGTGGTCTCAGCGCAGCGGCAGCGGGTAGAGCAGCCCGCCGTCGGTCCACAGGGCATTGAGGCCGCGCGGCATGCCGAAGCGGGACCCCTTGCCCAGGTGGCGGTCGAAGATCTCGCCGTAGTTGCCGGCGGCGGCGATGGCGCGGCGGGCCCAGTCGTCATCCAGGCCGAGCGGCTGGCCGACGCCGGGATCGATGCCGAGCAGGTGGCGCGTTTCCGGGTCGCTGGTGGAGACCGGGGTGCCGGCCAGCGCCCCGGTGATGTCCTTTTCCTCGGCCAGGATGAGGGCGTGCATGACGAAGCGCACCAGCCCCTCCCACCGCGAATCGCCCAGCCGCACCGCCGGCGCCAGCGGCTCGCGCGAGATCATGTCGGGCAGCACCACGTAATCCGCCGGCTCCGGCACCCGGTCGAGCAGGTCGGCGATCAGCGCCGTGCGGTCGTTGGTGATGAGGTCGCAGCCGCGGGCGAGGAAGGTTTCCCAGGCCCCTTCGCGGGTCACGCTCTCCACCGGCTGCAGCCGCTTGCCGGTCTGCAGGGCGTAAAGCCGCAGGTTCACGGCCGAGGTGGTGTCGGCCACGGTGCACACCCGCGCCGCCTCCACATCCTCCAGCCGCTGCCAGCCGTGGTGGCGATGGGCGGCGAAGCCCTGGCCGTCGTAGAAGGTGACGGTGGCGAAGCGGATGCCGAGCCCGGCCTCGCGCCCCAGGGTCCAGGTGGTGCCGGCGAACAGCACGTCGACGTCGCCGGCCAGCAGCGCCTCGAAGCGGGCGCTGGCGATCAGCGGCACGAAGGTCACCGCCTCGGGGTCGCGCAGCACGGCGGCGGCGATGGCGCGGCAGAAGTCGGCGCGGGTGCCGATGTAGCGGCCGGTCGAGTCGCGCTTGGCCAGCCCGGCGATCTCGCCGACGCCGCACACCAGCACGCCGCGGTCCTGCACCGCCGCCAGCGTGTCGGCCGGCGCCTCCCCGGCAGCCGCGGCCGGCGCCTGGATCAGCCCGGCCAGCACCGCCGCGGCCGCCAGCCACCGGCGCAGCGGCCGGCGGCGCCCCCCAGGCGCCTTCCGGCCTTGCAACCCCGCCCTGCACATCCCCATCCTGTGCATCCCCCTGTCGTGTGACGCTGCCTCAGGTCTGTAATTCCCTTCTGACGGGTGATGATACATAATGTCACCGATTTTGCGATGGGCGTCGTCGATCCCGGGCCGTGGCCGGGGCGACGCACCCGCCGCCGCAGCGCGAGGCAACGGGGGGAGGCGGCATGAGCCGCTGGCGCATCGGTGTTGCGTTCCGGGTGTTGGCGGCCCTGCTGATCATCGTCGGCCTGACGGTGATGCTGGGGGCGTTCGCCCTGCACACATTCGCCGACCTGCGGGGGCAGGTGGGCGGGCTCGCCCGCGAACGCCTGCCGGCCATCCTGACGGCCGCCAAGCTGGATCGCCAGTCGGCCCTGCTGTCGGCCCAGGCCTCGGCGCTGGTGCTGACGGAAACCAACGGCGCCCGCGAGACGGAGATGATGCGCATCCTTGATCTGGTGCGCACCCTCGACCGCCTCACCGACGAGCTGGCCGACAGCGGCAGCCCGGAGGAAAACGTCGCCACCATCCATCGCCTGAAGACCGGCTTCGTCGAAACCCTGGACGAGCTGGACTCGCAGGTGGCCGAGCGCCTGCGCCTGCGCCGCCAGCTGGAGGAAACGGTCGGGCTGGTGCTGAAGCGCGGCATCGCCCTCACCGATTCGCTGACGCCGCCGCAGGCCTGGCACGCCGACGCCCTGATCGCCCTGCGCGCCCTGCAGGCGGCGGCCATCGCCTCCCACCGTGCCGTGTTCGAACGCGAGGCGCGGGCGGCGGGCGAGGCGCTGGAGCGGCTGCAGGGGCATCTGGCGACGATGCCGGCCGAGCAGCGCGCCGCCGCCGCCGCCATCCACCGCGACCTGCGCCTGTGGGCGGTGGACGATGCCGCCGGCGTGCTGCCGCTGCGCCGCCGCCTGCTGGAACTGGAAGACGCCATCCGCGGCACCCTGTCGCGCAACCGCAGCCTTGCCGACCTCATGCGGGCGGCCTCGGCGCAGCTGTTCTTCGAGGGCGAGCAGTCGGCCCGCGACGCCGCCAACGCCGCCGCCGACCGCTTCGACCGCTCCCAGGTCACCTTCGCGGCGGTGCTGGCGGCCACCGCCGTGGTCATGCTGCTGACCTTCCTGTACCTGCGCGAAAGCGTCATCCTGCGCCTGCGGGCGCTGCAGGGGGCCATGGCCGCCCACATCGCCGGCAAGGCGGCGCCGGTGCCGACCGAAGGCAGCGACGAGATCGGCGACATGGGCCGCAGCCTGCGGTTCTTCCTCGACGTCATCGCCGCCCGCGAGGCCGAGCTGCGGGAAAGCGAGCAGCTGTTCCGCATGCTGGCGCTCACCGCCCCCTTCCCGCTGGTGATGGCGCGCAGCCGCGACGGCGTGGTGCTGCAGAGCAACCAGCGGGCGCAGGAGCTGCTGGGCCTGGGCGAGTCGGCGCGGGCCTGCGACTTCCTCATCGACGCCCGCGACCGCGCCGCCATCGGCGAGGCGGGCGGCGCCCCCGTCACCGACCGCGAGGTCGCCATCCAGACCGCCGACGGCCGCCGCGGCTGGGGCCTGCTGTCGGCGGCGCCGGCGGTGTTCAAGGGCGAATCGGTGATGCTGCTGGGGCTGGTCGACATCGGCGCCCGCCGCCAGGCCGAGCAGGCGGTGCGCGAGAGCGAGCGGAAGTACCGCAGCCTGCTGGAAAACCTGAAGAACCACGCCGTCTTCGCGCACGATCTCGACGGTCGCTTCAGCTACCTCAGCCCGTCGGCGGAGGACGTGATGGGCCATCCGCTGGAGGATCTGCGGGCCGACTACACCCGCTTCATGCCGGCCGACGAACTGGCCCGCTGGCGCGAGCGGCAGGCCCAGCTGGCGGCCGGGGTGCCGTTCACCCGCTCCTACGAATGCTCCTACATCCACAGCGACGGCAGCGTCCACATCCTGGCGGTGGTGGAGGCGGCGGTGCTGGACGAGGCCGGCCGCGTGGTGGGGGTGGAAGGCGTCGCCCACGACGTCACCGCCCAGCGCTCCTACCAGGAAAACCTGCGCGCCCTGGTGCGGGAACTGGAACAGTCCAACGCCGAGCTGGAAGACTTCGCCTACGTCGCCAGCCACGACCTGCGCGAGCCGCTGCGCATGGTCACCAGCTACCTCAGCCTGCTGGAGCGGCGCCACGGCACCACCCTGCCGCCGGAAGCGCGCGAGTTCATGGACTACGCCGCCGAAGGCGCCCGCCGCATGGACCGCCTGATCCTCGACCTGCTGGATTATTCCCGCGTCGGCCGGGCAGAGCGCCAGGAAGGGCCGGTGGCGCTGCACGATCCGCTGCAGACGGCGCTCGCCAACCTGAAGGTGGCGCTGGACGAGGCCGACGCCCGCGTCACCGTGGACGAGAACCTGCCGGCGGTGCACAGCGACGTCAGCGACATGGTGCGCCTGTTCCAGAACCTCATCGGCAACGCCGTGAAGTACCGCCACCCGGAGCGGGCGCCGGAAATCGCCATCACCACCACCGTGGACCGCGGCCATGTGCGCCTGACGGTGCGCGACAACGGCATCGGCATTCCCGCCGACCAAACCGAGCGCATCTTCAAGATCTTCCAGCGCCTGCACCCGCGCAGCCGCTATGAAGGCACCGGCATCGGGCTGGCGGTGTGCCGCAAGGTGGTGGAACTGCACGGCGGCCGCATCTGGGCGGAGCCCAACCCCGACGGCATCGGCACCAGCTTCCACGTCAGCCTGCCGGTGGCCCGTGCCTCGGCGGCGGCCTGACCCTAGTCGGCGAACAGCGACCGGTACTGCAGGTCTTCCTCCAGGATGTGGGACATCATCCAGGTCTTGAGGAAGGTCTCAATCTCCGCCGTCAGGGCGGTGTCGGGGTGCGACAGGTGGCGGCTGCGGAAGTCCTCCACGCTCTGGCGCAGGGCGGCGTGGGCGGCCTGCTGATCCGCCAGCCGGGGGTAGCCGTGTTCGGCCAGCAGCCCTTCCTCGCGGCGGAAATGGTAGTCGGTGTACATCAGCAGCTCGTCGACGATGCCGAGCCGCACGGCCAGATCCTCGCCGCTCTCCCACGCCTCATGCAGCATGTTGAGGAGGTCGACCAGGTTCTGGTGGTCCTGGTCGAGATCCGGGTGGCCGACGCTGTAGGCGGGGGTCCAGGTGATCAGCGGCATGGGGCGGGCCTTCGTGTGATGACGGCGGGGGGACCGTCAGGGCGGGTCGGCCGTCTGCGGCTGCGGACAGGGGCACGGGCAGGCGCCTTCGCCGCAGCTGCGGCGGTCGCACAGCCGGCAGATGCGGCGCGCATGGGCAGGCTCGCGCACCACCGCCGTCAGCAGGCGGTCGAGAAGGCGATCAAACTCCTTGCGCTCCTTCTTGTCCAGCACCTCCACCACGTCGCGCAGGGCGGTCAGCCGGCGGGCCTGCATCAGTTCTCCGGCACGGCGGCCGGCGTCGGTCAGCGCCACCGGCACCACCCGGCCCTGGGGCGGCAGGCGGCAGGCGTAGCCGTCGGCCACCAGCCGGTCGATCATGCGGGTGCAGGCCGGCTGCGACAGGCCGATGATGCCGGCCAGCTCGGTGGTGCCGAGGCTGGCGTGGTGGCGCAGCGTCAGCACCGCGGCGGCGGCGGAGGGCGACAGGTCGCCGAAGCCCTCGCCGGCGGCATCCACCAGGGCGAGGGCGAGGGCTCCCAGCTTGTTGGCGGTGGCCTTCTTGGTCATGCAGGCAACATGCACGCCGCATCGGCCGCTTTCAACCCTGCGGCGGCGATTTCCTGGGGTGCGGTGCCGCCCCGCCGGTCAGTCGGGAATGTCGGCCTGCCGCGCCGCCACTACCGCGAAGCGGTCGGCCAGCGCCGCCAGTTCCACCCGGTGCAGGGTATCGGCATCCACCACCGCCGCCTCGCCGCCCGTGCCCGTCGCCGCCGCCGGCAGCGGCCCGGTGGTGCAGGCGGGCGCCACCCCCCCGCTTTGAGGTCATCCCGCCACCACCGTGCTGCGACAGCCGTGGTCGAGCGCCGCCCGCACGGTGGCGCTGACGCACATGTGGGTCATGAAGCCGACGACAATCAGCTCGCTGCGGCCGGTGGCGCGCAGGCGGGCCTGCAGGTCGGTGCCGGCGAAGGCATTGGGCAGGCGCTTGGGCACCACCGCCTCGCCGGGGGCCGCCGCCACCGCATCCATGATGGCGCCGCGCGGCGCCTCGGGGTCGAAGGGGCCGCCGGCGCCGCCCTGGTGGACCACATGCACCACCGGCGTGCCGGCGGCGCGGGCGCGGCGCAGCAGCGCCGCCGCCTCGTCGGCCGCTGCGGCGGCGCCGGGCAGCGCCAGCGGCCCCTGCAGGTACTCGTTCTGGCAGTCGATGAGCAGCAGCACGGCATCGGCCAGCCGCGACGGCGTCAGATTGAGGCCGGCCATGGCCAGCAGGGTGAGCGGGGCGGCAGGGGCGGCGACGGGGGAGGTCATGGCGAGGTCGGTCTCCGGCAGGGGTGAGGGTGTCGTGCGGTCAGACTAGCCCTTGCACCGGCGCAGGGCGTAGCCGAGACTTCGCCGCAGCAGTCTGCATTTTTGCAGGGAAGGGAAGGGAAGGGAACGGATGCACTGGGACGACGTGCGCATCGTGCTGGCGGTCAGCCGCAGCGGCAGCCTGTCGGCGGCGGCGCGGCAGCTGGGCGTGAACCAGACCACCGTCGCCCGCCGGCTGGCGACGCTGGAGCAGGCCCTCGGCGCCACCCTGTTCACCCGCGCCGACGGTCGTCAGGTGGCGACGGCCCTGGGGGAGGCGGTGGCGGCGCGCGGCGAGGCCATGGCGGCGGAGGCGGAAGCCATCGCTCGCCTGGCCCGCGACGGTGGCGACGGCGCCGCCGCCGGCAGCGTCCGCCTGACCGCCACCGAGAGCATCGCCGCCCGCTTCCTGGTGCCGCGCCTCGGCAGCTTCTGGCGCCGCTGGCCGCAGATCGCGCTGGAGATCGTGCCGTCGTCGGGCACCCTCAACCTCACCCGGCGGGAGGCCGACATGGCGCTGCGGCTGGCACGGCCACGCGATTCGGGCGTGGTGGCGCGCAAGGTGGGGGAGTTCGGCTGCGCCCCCTACGGGCGTGCCGAGGATGGTCCCGGCCTCGCCGGCCGCCGCTGGGTTGCCTATGACGACAGCCTCGCCCACCTGCCGGAAGCTCGCTGGGCGGCGCGGGTACGGGGCGACGCGCCGGTGGTGCTGCGGACGTCCCACGTGCTGGCGCTGCTGGAGGCGGTGCGGGCCGGCCACGGCGTCGGCATGCTGCCGTGCTGGCTGGCCGACGCCGACCCCGCCCTGCGGCGGTTGTCGGCGGATGTGCCGGTGCGGCGGGAGGCGTGGCTGGTGATCCATGCCGGCCTGCGGCGGCAGGCGCGCATCCGTGCCGTCGCCGAGTGGGTGACGGCGGAGTTCGCCGCGGCGGCGGCCGACCTCGCCGGCGACGGCTGAGCCCGGTCAGACCGCCACCCGCACCGCCCCGTCGTCCACCGGGCGCGGCAGCCCGGCGGCGGCGAAGGGCCAGCGGGCGAGGCGGGTGAAGCCGGCGCGGGGCGGGGGGGGCGAGGGCCCGGGGGGCGAGGGGGGGGAAGCCGGCGGCGGCGGCGAAGTCCCGCTGCACCGGCGCCGGCACCGGGCCGGTGAAACAGGCGACGTCGGGCAGGGCAGGGGCCGGCTGCGGCGGCACCGGCGCGGCCTCCGGGCCGGGGGCCTCGGCCAGCACCTGCGCCAGCCGCCGCGCCACCGGCTCCGCCGGGTCGAGCCAGGACAGGCCGGCGGGCAGCGCCGCCTCCAGCTCCGGCCGCAGGATGGGGTAGTGGGTGCAGCCCAGCACCGCCACATCCACCGCCGCCGCCTCCGGCGCCAGCAGCGGCGCCAGATCGGCCCGCAGGCGGGCGGCGTCCACCGGCAGGCCGCGCGCCTTGTCCTCGGCCAGGGCGGCGAGATGGCGGCAGCCCACCCGCACCACCCGGCAATCGGCGGCGAAGCTGGCGATCAGGCGGTCGACGTAGGGGGTGCGGATGGTGCCCTCGGTCGCCAGCAGGGCGATGGTACGGCTGCGCGACTGGGCGGCGGCCGTCTTCACCGGCGGCACCACCCCCACCATGGGCACCGGCACGGCCGGGCGCAGGGCATCCAGGGCGATGGTGGTGGCGGTGTTGCAGGCGATCACCACCGCATCCAGCCGCCAGTGGGCCAGCGCCTCCGCCACCAGGGTGCCGACCCGCGCCGTCAGTTGCTGCGGCGACAGCCGGCCGTAGGGGAACCAGGCCGAATCGGCCAGGTAGGTGACGGCGGTGCCGGGGCAGGCGCGGCGGATCGCCCGCACCACGGTCATGCCGCCGATGCCGGAATCAAGAACCAGAACGGCGGTCGGCCGGGCGGGGCCGGAAACAGGGTCGGTCATGGAAGGCGGCCGGAAGAAACCGTTGCGCGTGTTGGCTGGCCGCAACTCTACCCCTTTTGACCGCCGCAGCGGAAGGGGGTCGCGCGTCAGGCGCCGTCGGGCAGGGGCAGGGCGATGGTGCAGTGGACGCCGCTGCTGTCCAGACGGTAGGAGGTGCGGGCGCCCAGGGCATAGGGCAACGCCCGCTCGATCAGCTTGCGGCCGTAGCCGCCGCGATCGGTGACGGCCGGCGGCGGCAGCGGCTCAGCCACCTCCTCCCGCCAGTCGAGGGTGAGCAGCCGGCCGCCGTCGGCCGCCGGCTCCACCGTCCAGCTGACCCGCAACCGCCCGGCCCCCTGCTTGAGGGCGCCGTACTTGCGGGCGTTGGTGGCCAGTTCGTGCAGCGCCAGGGTGAGGGTCTGCACCACCGTTTCCGGCAGCGCCACTTCCGGCCCGTCCAGGTCCACCACCAGCGCCTCGCCGTCGGTGCCGAGGGCATCCATCTCCATGCGCAGCAGGCCGCCGATGGTCACCGCCGCGCGGTCGGGACGGGCGAGCAGGTCCTGCACCCGCGACAGCGCCTCCAGCCGGTCGCCGAAGCGGAGGGAGAAGTCGTCCAGGCCGCTGCTGGCGGTGAGCGTCTGGTTGGCGATGGAACTGACCAGCGCCAGCAGGTTGCGGCCGCGGTGGTGCAGTTCCTCCACCATCACTCGCAGGGTTTCCTCCCACCGCCGGCGTTCGGTGGTGTCCTCCATGACGCCGATCATGCGCACCGGCCGGCCGCGGTCGTCGTAGAGGAAGGTGCCGCGGCCGTAGCACCAGCGCACCGTGCCGTCCGGGTGCAGAGTGCGGAAATGGTGGGAATAGGGGGTGCGGCTGTCGCGCGCCCGCTGCAGCGCCGCTTCGGTGGCAGCGCGGTCGTCGGGATGGACGCGGCTGATCCAGGCGTCATAGCTCGGCCGCACGGCGCCGACGCCATAGCCCATCATGCGGTAGTGGGAGTCCGACCAGGTGATCTCGCCGCGATCCATGGCCCAGTCCCAGGTCGCCAGGTTGCCGGCGTCCATGGCCATGCGCAGGCGTTCCTCGCTGGACCGCAGCGCCTCCGCCACCTGGCGGCTGTCGGTGATGTCGCGGAACACCGCCGCCACCCGCTGCCGCCGGGGCGGGCCGAGCGGCAGCACGAAGATGTCGAGCCAGATGCCGAGGCTCGCCACATGCAGCTCCCGCCGCTCGCCCTGGCCGGTGGCCAGCACCCGCGCCCACAGGTCGCGCCACAGCGGCAGGCCGCGCGGGTCGATGGCGCTGAGGGCATGGCCGGTCAGCGACCGCCCGAGGATGCGGGCGGCGGCCGGGTTTTCCGTGGTGATCACGATGTCGCGCGGCGCGCCGGCGGCATCGTGCTCCAGGCGACCGATGACGACCCCCTGGTCCATGCCATCGATGAAGGCCCGCAGGTCGGCGGGCGGCGCTGGCGCCATTGTCCGCTCCGGGCAGAGATGTCCCGACTTCCGTTTCGGTACCAAAGCATGACAGTTTCATGCCGTTGCGAGTAACCAACTTCCAGGCTGCGGCTTTCCTCCATGAGACTTACGACCCCACCCGTGACGCTTGCATGAACATCAGTGTCTTCTTATGTAACCAGCATCCGCACCCTTGTCCGTCCGGGAGCCCGCCATGACCGCCGCCGCCGACGCCACCTCCGCCGCCCGTCAGATCGCCTGCCCCAAGTGCCTGGCCGCCAATCGCGTGCCCGCCGACCGGCCGGCGGAAAAGGCGCGCTGCGGGGCCTGCGGCACGCCGCTGTTCGACGGCCATCCGGTGGAAGCGACGGAGGCCACCTTCGACGCCCTGATCAGCCGCACCCACATTCCGGTGGTGGTCGACTTCTGGGCCCCGTGGTGCGGCCCCTGCCGCATGATGGCCCCGGCCTACGAGCAGGCGGCGGCGCAGCTGGAGCCGCAGGTGCGGCTGCTGAAGGTGGACACCCAGGCCAACCCGGGCCTTGCCGCCCGCTACGGCATCCGCTCCATCCCGACGCTGGCGGTGTTCGGCGGCGGGCAGGAACTGACCCGCCAGTCGGGCGCCATGCCGCTGCCGCAGCTGCTGCGCTGGATCGAGGCGGCGACCGCCTACGCCTGAGCCTCAGCGCCCGGCGTAGCGGCCGCCCTCCAGGCTGCGGGCCTGCGACAGCTTCACCAGGGTTTCCAGCACCTCAGCGACGCGCTGTTCGCGCTCCTTGCGGGCCTTGGCGAACAGGCGGTTGACCTCCGCCGCCGTCAGCGGCCGGTCCTGGCCGGCCAGCAGGTCGCGCAGCAGGCGAGCGCGTTCCGGCAGGCTGCGCGGCCACGCCGGCTTTTCGTCCGCTTCCGCCAGGGTGACGTCGAGGTCGCGGCCGCTGTCGGGCGCCCTGGCCGGCGCCTTGCGCGGCACCAGGCCGGCGCGCTGCTTCTGGTAGTCGGGGCGCAGCCAGTGGACCACGTTCCGCTGCCGCTCCTCCAGCGCCCGCTGACGGTTGAGCGCCACCAGCCGGGCCAGCACGTCGCCGTCGGCCAGGGTCGCCGGCCAGCCGTAGGCCTGGAAGACCAGAGCGTCGAGGCGGTCGTGCAGATGCCTCAGCACGGTGATAAGGCCGCGATCCTTGATGCGCCGCTCCGCCTCGTCGAGCGGCCGCTCGGCGCGCATCTTCTCCAGCACGTTGTACATCTGGGTCAGCGTCAGGTCGGGATGCTCCGCCTGCCGCGCCTTGCGGTGGGCATCCAGTTCCTCCGCTAGGGCGCGGATCTCCTGCGCGATGTCGGGCGCCGGCAGGGGGAAGGGGAATTTGTCGAAGCAGTTGGATTTGGAGTAGCGCGGATCGTTCCCCACCCCCAGCCGAGCCCCCGCCGCCAGCGCCCAGACGACATGTATACGGCTGGAGAGGACGCCAAGGTGATAGGCGTCGTCCAATGCGACGCAAACCAGCATGTTGTCCGGCCTGACCCCTACGGGGAGAAAAACAAAGGTCCTGAAACGCGACGTTTCGACGGTGGCAATGTAGCGTGACAATCCGGCGATGGCGGTTCGGAGGTCAGTATTCTTCCGTCCGAACAACCACCAGTTCGTTCGCCGGTACTCCTCGTTATTGAGGTCTCGCTCCGGCTTCACCGTCTCCAGAACATGCTGATAGACAGCGGGGAAGCGTTGTCGAACCTGCACCTCGCTCAGCCCGTGCAGGTCGATGACCATGACTCCCCGGGACCGACCGGTTAAGTCGCGGCCATTGAGATAGGGCCGGATATGCTTCTCCAGCCCCTTCACCTTGCCCAGCCCAAGCTCTCCCGCCTTGGTCGGCGTGACGATGAACCCCTTGCCGTGCAGCTTCACGCCCGGCGAGCACAGCCAATCATTGGCCATCAGCGGCAGGGCCTTGCTGACGTCGGCGCCGATGGTGAGGTCGGCGTTGATGCGGCCGGTGCGCTCGTCCAGCTCCACCCGCCGGCCTTCGCCGTCGCCGCCGCTTTCGGCCGTCACCCGCAGCAGGCGGCCGTCGTGGCGGCCGGCGGCGGCGATGGTCATGGCGATGCGCACGGCGGCGCCGTCTGCGGCGTCCACCCACGGGTGGTCGGGGATGGCGAACAGCAGCGACAGCGCCCGGCGCCCGGTCATGTGCATCTGCACCACCCGGCGGCTGAAGGTCTGCGGCAGGCTGTTGGTGGTGATGAAGCCGAACCGCCGCACCGGCCCGCGGCGCACCAGATCGGCCGCCTTGTGCCACCAGTACATGACATAGTCGATGGACTGCGGCAGGTCGGAGTAGACGCTCCACAGGGCCTCGGCATAGCCCTCGCCCAGGGTGTCGCGGATGTCCTTGCCGCCCAGGAAGGGCGGGTTGCCGACGATGAAGTCGGCCTCCGGCCAGTCGGTCGGGCGCGGTTCGATCAGGCGGGTCAGCGGCACGCGGGCGCCGGTGTCGGGCACCCAATGGCCGGTCACCGGGTCGAGGCGGCGGGTCTCGCCGTCCCAGCGGGTGAGCGGGCGGCCGGCGTCGTCGCGCCGGGGTTCCTCCCGCGTCCAGGTCAGCAGGGCGTCGCCTTCCACGATGTTGCGGAAGTTGCGCAGCACCGGCTCGGCCGGCTGGGTGCGGCCACGGGTGCGGAAGTGCCACTGCAGGTAGCCGATCCACAGCACCAGCTCGGCCGCCGCCACGGCGCGGGGGTTCTTCTCGATGCCGAGGAACTGGTGGGGGTCGACGGTGTGGCGGTCCAGTTCCAGCAGGTACTGGGACTGGCCCAGTTCCTCCAGCAGGTCGAGCACCTCGCCCTCCAGCCGCTTCATGTGCTCCAGCGCGACATAAAGGAAGTTGCCCGAGCCGCAGGCGGGGTCGAGCACCCGCACCGCGCACAGGCGGGTGTGGAAGGCCAGCGCCTCCGCCTGCGCCTTCGGCAGGTCGCCGTCGCCGGCCAGCAGCAGGGCGGCGGCCTTCACCGCGTCCCACTCGCGGCGCAGGGGCTCGATCACCGTCGGGATCACCAGCCGCTCCACATAGGGGCGGGGGGTGTAGTGGGCGCCCAGCTTGTGGCGCTCCCTGGGTTCCAGGGCGCGTTCCAGGATGGTGCCGAAGATGGCCGGCTCCACCGCCGTCCAGTCGGCGCGGGCGGCGCGGGCGAGCAGGCGGATCTGCTGCGCCGTCAGCGCCAGGGCGCGGCTGTTGCGGAACAGGCCGCCGTTGAAGTGCGCCACCTTGCGCTTGATGACGGCGGAAAAGCCGCCCTTGTCCATGGCGCGCCACAGGTCTTCCAGCATGGGCCGGAAGGTGGCGGGGTCGTCGATGTGGGCGACCAGGAAGTCGCGGAAGCAGTCGGCCGGCTTCAGCAGCCCGACGTCCTCGGCGAACATGGTGAACACGCAGCGCATGAGGAATTCCGACACCCGCCGCGGCTCGTTGCCGTCCTTCTCCAGCGAGCGGGCGAGGGCGGCCAGCATGCGGCCGACGTGACGGGTCACCGCCTCCGCCCGCCGCGACGGATCGAGCGACGCCGGCGCCGTCCACACCGCCGCCAGCCGGTGCTGCACCGCCGGGTCGTGCAGGTCGGCAAGCGTCAGGCGGAAGGATCGGCCATCGGGGAACTGGGTGTAGTGGTTGCCGGTGCGCGAGAAGTCGGCATACAGCTCGATGCTGTGGCCGACGTCGGCGACGATCATGAACGGCGGACATTCCCCGGTTTCGGCGGCGATGGCGCGGGCATAGGCGTGGGCCTGGCCGCGCGCCCGCAGCATGGCGTCGCTCCATTCCCGCCCGCCGCGGGTGCCGGCGCCCTTCTGGCGGCGCGGCGGAGCCTCAGCGGCGGCGGCGGCGGCGAAGGGCCGCAGCGCCCGTTCGGCGGCGATCTGCTGCTGCACCCCCTGCTTGGCCTCCAGCACGAAGCAGCCGCGCTTGTAGAGGTCGATGCGGCCGGTGGTGGTCTCACCCACGCCGGGGATGACCACCTGCCGCTCGAACACGTAATCGTTGAGGTGGGTGTCGGCCCGCGCCGGTTCCGGCCGGTCGAGCCGCAGCAGGTCGCACAGCTCGGTCAGGAACAGGGCGTAGTTGGCCAGTTCGGCCCCGCCCGAGGGCTCCCAGCGGGCAATGAACGCCGCCACCTCCGCCGCCGACGCCCGTGGCGCCGCCGGTTCCTCCACGTCGCGCATGACCGAGTCTCCCCCCTCTCGCGAAGGGGGAGGTGCTTACTCTTGCAATTTGCAAGAGTCGAGTCCTAATCGAAAGAGAGTTGCTCAACTCTCGCGCGGGAAGCATTGCACGCCGGTGCGCTGCAGGGTCTCGCAGGCGCGGTTGGCCTCGCTGCGGCTGGCGAAGCCGCCGGTGGACAGGCGCCACAGGCCGCCGCCTTCCACGATGCGCGGCTGCGCCCCCGGCAGCACGCTGCCGACGCGGGCCTGCCAGCGGCTCCACGCCTGGCGGGCGGCTTCCTCGCTGGACACGGCGGCCAGCTGCAGGGTCCAGGGCGAGTCGGCGCTGGCGGAGAGGGCGATGCGGCTGGAAGCGGCGGCCGGCGCTGCCTCGGTCCGCACCGGCTCGGCCGCCGCGGCGGCGGTGACGGCGGCGGCGGCGGCGGCGGCGGCGGCGGCGGCCGGCGGCGCCAGCGGCCCGTCCAGCGACTCGCGCTCCACCCCGGCGGAGGACGGCACCGGCGAGCCGGCCAGCGGCTCGGCGGTGGCGACCACGCCGGCATCGCCGCCGCTGGAGGGGCGGAAGGACACCAGTTCCTTCTTCTCCATGCGGCCGTCGACGTCGCGCAGCTCCATCACCGTGTTCTTGATCTCGGGGGCGTAGTACAGCGTCTCGAACCGGCCGCCGCGCTGGCAGAACACCTCCACCGCCGTGAAGGCGCCGGCCGGCACGGTCAGCTGGCGCGGGCCACGCACCTCGCAGGTGTGTTCGATGGCGCGTTCCATGCGGCCGTCGTCGGCGGAGGTGATTTCGGTGCGGTAGGCGGCGGCCTTGCCCACCTGCAGCGGGAACAGGGTGAGGTCCGGCAGGGTCGGCGGGGTGTAGAGCAGCACCGTCTGCGGCCCCGCCTCCGGCATGACGCGGGCGGCGGGCAGCAGCGGGTCGCCCAGGCTTTCCCAGCGGCGGCCGTCGGTGGTGGCGAAGGTGACGCGGCCGTCCTCCCCCACCGCCACCACCTTCTCCACCACTTCCTCGCCGTCGAGGATGTAGGTCCAGGTGTCGTCGGCGGTGTATTGCGGCAGCACCGACCGCGCCATCACGTCGCCCTGGGCCGGCGGCGTGCTGCGTCCGCCCCCGCCGCCGCCGGTGAGCGAGCAGGCGGACAGGGCAAGGCCAGCGGTGGCGACGAGCGCAACGGCGCGGACGGAGAACATGGCGGCTCCCGGAGTGGTACGTCGAGTCGGGCCATGATAGTCGGCACCGCGCCCAGCACCAATGAAACTTGCCACCCCGTCAGCGCAGCCCCTGCGCCTTCTTCCACCGCCGCAGCCGGGTGCGGGCGTTGGCATAGGGGGCGGAGGTGTTCCAGTGGACCATGCGGCCGAAGGGGTAGGTCTTGTACCACGGCGCCGAGAACAGGGTCGCCGCATCCGCCGCCACGACGCGGGCGAGGATGGCCTTCTCCGCCCGCTCCAGCCGCGCCAGCCGGTCCTGCCACGTCAGGCCGGCGTAATCGGCGTAGAACTTGCCGGCCAGCCGCCCGAGGTCGTTCCAGCCGTAGCCCTCCGCCGGGAAGGCGACCTCCTGCCCCGAGTCGCGGCCGGCGCACCACGACAGCAGCAGCTCGTTCCAGCCCACCAGGTAGGCGACGAGGTCGGCGGCGCTCATGTGCGTGCCCTTGGCGTGGCCCTCCAGCGTCGGGTCGTCGGTGCGGTCGGCGGGGAGGGTGGCCAGGTCCGCCACAAGCCTGGCGTAGCTGTCTTCGATGGCGGCGATCAGTGCCACCTTGTCGCCTGGAACGGCCATGTCCGGGCCTCCTGCCATTGCCTCCGCCAGTACAATCGCGGCCGCCGGGGGGCGCAACGGCCGGCGGCGGCGGGGCAGCCATGGCAGGCAGGGGCTTGCGCGACGGCCCGGTTGCGCCTATAAACACGCCCTTCCAAAAAGGGAGCGGCCAGGCGATGGCTCCCCCGGCGTCCAGGGTCTTCCTGGCGGCGGGTGTTCGGGCCAAGGGCATGCCGACCCGCTCATGACGGTCACCCAAGCTTCAGAGGACCAAAATGCCCAAGCTGAAGACCAAGAGCGCTGCCAAGAAGCGCTTCCGTACCACCGGCACCGGCAAGGTGCGCGCCAACGTGGCCTACAAGCGCCACATGCTGCGCAACAAGCCCCAGCAGATGAAGCGGCAGGCGCGCGGGACGTTCATCCTGTGCAAGTCCGACGCCGAAATCGTCAAGAAGTTCTTCCTGCCCTACGCTTAATCACGCCGGTCGGAGTTTAAGACATGTCCCGAGTCAAGCGCGGCGTTACCACGCACGCCCGTCACAAGAAGGTCCTGAAGCTCGCCAAGGGTTACCGCGGCCGCTCCAGCACCAACTTCCGCATCGCGATCGAGAAGGTCGAGAAGGGCCTCCAGTACGCCTATCGCGACCGCCGCAACAAGAAGCGCGATTTCCGCGGCCTGTGGATCCAGCGCATCAACGCCGCTGTCCGCGAGCACGGCATCAACTACTCGACGTTCATGAACGGCCTCAACAAGGCCGGCATCGAACTCGACCGCAAGGTGCTGTCCGACCTCGCCATCACGCAGCCGGAAGCGTTTGCGTCCCTGGTCAAGCAGGCCCAGGCGGCCCTCGACTAGGACGGCGGATTCGGTCATACCCGGCGCGAGCCGGGCGACGCCTGAAGATTCGAGGAGGGGCTGCCCGGCCGTGGCAGCCCCTTCTTGCCGTCTGGAATGATTTTCTTCTGCCCTCAGGCGCCGGGCGGGCGCTCCTCGCGCCCTTGGCTCCCGCGGCAGGGGCCGCGCGGCGCAGTCGCGCCGGAGGCGCGCTCTTAACAGGAGCGACCCTTCGGTCGCGGGTCGCGCCGGCCAGACTGCGGCGAGTCAAGCTCGCCGCAGTCTGGTATAAGCGTCCACATTTTCAAACCGTCTGGGGATTTCCCCGCCCCACAAGCACAAGGGAAGACCATGAGCACCATGGAGGACTTGCGGGCCGAACTGCTGGCCGCCGTCGCCGGCGCCGCCGACCGCGATGCGCTGGAACAGGTGCGCGTCGCCGCGCTCGGCAAGAAGGGCCGCATCACCGACATGATGAAGGGCCTCGGCGGCATGACCCCCGACGAGCGCCGCGAGGCCGGCCAGCAGCTCAACGCCCTCAAGGACGTCGTCGCCGCCGCCCTGGACGAGCGCCGCACCGCCCTGGAAGAGGCCGAGCTGAACGACCGTCTGGCGCGCGAGCGCATCGACGTCACCCTGCCCGTGCGCCCGGAAGGCGCCGGCAGCCTGCACCCCATCAGCCAGACCATCGCCGAGCTGACGGCGATCTTCGGCCAGATGGGCTTCACGGTGGCGGAAGGGCCGGACATCGACGACGACTTCCACAACTTCACGGCGCTCAACTTCCCGCCCGACCATCCGGCGCGCCAGATGCACGACACCTTCTTCCTGCCGGAGAAGGCCGACGGCTCGCGCCTGATGCTGCGCACCCATACCTCCACCGTGCAGGTCCACACCATGACCAGCACGAAGCCGCCCATCCGCATCATCGCGCCGGGCCGGACGTATCGCTGCGACTACGACATGACGCACACGCCCATGTTCCACCAGGTGGAAGGGCTGGTCATCGACAAGACCACCCACATGGGCCACCTGAAGGGCTGCCTGATCGAGTTCGTGCGCACCTACTTCGAGCTGGACGAACTGCCCGTGCGCTTCCGCCCGAGCTTCTTCCCCTTCACCGAGCCCAGCGCCGAAATGGACATCGGCTGCTCGCGCGCCGGCGGAGAACTGAAGATCGGCGCCGGCGACTCGTGGCTGGAGATCCTCGGCTGCGGCATGGTGCACCCCAACGTGCTCAAGGCCTGCGGCATCGACCCGACCGAGTACCAGGGCTTCGCCTTCGGCATGGGGATCGAGCGCATCGCCATGCTCAAGTACGGCATCCCCGACCTGCGCACCTTCTTTGAAAGCGATCTGCGCTGGCTGCGCCACTACGGCTTCGCCGCCCTCGACGTGCCCAGCGTGACCGGAGGCCTGACCCGATGAAGTTCACCCTCTCCTGGCTCAAGGACCACCTGGAGACCGACGCGCCGCTCGACGTCATCGTCGAGAAGCTGACCGCCGTCGGCCTGGAAGTGGAAGAGGTCCACGATCCCGCCAAGGATCTGGCGCCCTTCATCGTCGGCCATGTGGTCGAAGCCGGTCCGCACCCCAATGCGGACCGCCTGAAGGTCTGCCGCGTCGACACTGGCGCCGAGGTCATCCAGGTGGTGTGCGGCGCCCCCAACGCCCGCCAGGGCCTGAAGGTGGCGCTCGCCCGCCCCGGCGACCGCATCCCCGACAGCGGCGAGGTGCTGAAGAAGGGCAAGATCCGCGACGTCGAAAGCCAGGGCATGATGTGCTCGTGGCGCGAACTCGGCCTCGGGTCGGACCACAGCGGCATCATCGAACTGCCGGACGATGCCGCCGTGGGGGCGAAGCTGACCAGCGTCGTCAACCTCGACCCGGTGATCGAGGTGGCGATCACGCCCAACCGCATGGATTGCCTGGGCGTGCGCGGCATCGCCCGCGACCTCGCCGCCGCCGGCCTCGGCACCCTGAAGCCGCTGGACGAGCCGGCCATCCCCGGCACCTTCCCAAGCCCCGTCGGCGTGGCGCTGGAGCATGACGGCTGCCTGATGTTCGTCGGCCGCTACGTGCGCGGCGTGAAGAACGGCGACAGCCCCCAGTGGCTGAAGGACCGGCTGGAGGCGGTGGGCCTGCGCCCCATCTCCGCCCTGGTGGACATCACCAACTACGTCACCGTCGACCGCGGCCGCCCGCTGCACGTCTTCGACGCCGCCAAGCTGTCGGGCACCGTGCGCGCCCGCCCCGGCCGCCCCGGCGAGACGCTGCTGGCGCTCAACGGCAAGACCTACGAGCTTGACGAGCAGATCGTGGTCATCGCCGACGACGCCCGCGCCCTTGGCCTCGGCGGCATCATGGGTGGCGAGGACGAAGGCGCGACGGCCGACACCACCGACGTGTTCATCGAATCGGCGCTGTTCGATGCCGTTGCCGTCGCCAACACCGGCCGCCGGCTCGCCATCGACTCCGACGCCCGCTACCGGTTCGAACGCGGCGTCGATCCGCAGTCGGCGGTGTGGGGCTGCGAGCTGGCGACCCGCCTGATCCTCGACCTATGCGGCGGCGAGCCGTCGGAGCTGGTGGTGGCCGGCGCGCCGCCCGCCGGCCCCGGCGCCATCGCCGTGCGGCCGGAGCGGGTGGCGGCGCTGGGTGGCGTCGACCTGTCGAAGGACCGGGTGGTGGAGATCCTGCGGGCGCTCGCCTTCACGGTGGAAGAGACCGCCGACGGCCGTCTGGCCGTGGTGCCGCCGTCGTGGCGCCTGGACGTGACCGCGGAACACGACGTGGTCGAGGAGGTCATCCGCATCCACGGCTACGACAACATCCCGGCGCTGCCGCTGCCGCGCTCGCCCATGCCGCCGGTGGTGCTGACGCCGCGCCAGCGGCAGCGGGAATTCGCCCGCCGCACCCTGGCGACGCGCGGCATGATGGAAACGGTGACGTGGTCGTTCATGGCCCGCGCCCACGCCGATCTGTTCGGCTTCGGCGACGAGGCGCTGGTGCTGTCCAACCCCATCAGCAGCGACCTCGACACCATGCGTCCGTCGGTGCTGCCGAACCTGATCCAGGCCGCCGGCCGCAACGCCGCCCGCGGCTACCCGGATGTGGCGCTGTTCGAGGTCGGGCCGGACTTCCAGGACGACACCGCCAAGGGCCAGCGTCTGGTCGCCGCCGGCGTCCGCGCCGGCCGCACCGGCCCGCGCAACTGGGTGCAGGCGCCGCGTGCCGTGGACGCCTTCGACGCCAAGGCCGATGCGCTCGCCGCCCTGGAAGCCGCCGGCTGCCCGGTGGACAACATCCAGGTGACCACCGACGCGCCCGGCTGGTACCACCCCGGCCGCTCCGGCGCGCTGCGCCTGGGTCCGACGGTGCTGGCGTGGTTCGGCGAGATCCACCCGCGGGTGCTGAAGGGCCTGGATGTCAAGGGCACCGTGGTCGGCTTCGAGGTCTTCCTTGAAGCGGTGCCGCAGCCCAAGACCAAGGGCGGCGCCGCCGCCGGCAAGACCCGGCCGCTGCTGCGCCCGTCGCCGTTCCAGCCGCTGGAGCGCGACTTCGCCTTCGTCGTCGATGCCGACACCCCGGCCGAAAAGCTGATCCGCGCCGCCAAGGGCGCCGACCGCAAGCTGATCACCGAGGTGCGGGTGTTCGACGTCTACCAGGGCGACACCGTGGGCGCCGGCCGCAAGAGCCTCGCGCTCTCCATCACCCTGCAACCGCAGGACCGCACCCTGACCGACGAAGACCTGGACAAGGTGACGGCGGCGGTGGTGGCGGCGGTGGAAAAGGCCACCGGGGCGACGCTGCGGTCGTAACGCCGCACGTCCGACGCCGATACGAAAAGGGGGGAGGCAGCCGGCCGGTTGCCTCCCCCTTTCTCTTCGTCGGTCGGGAGAAACCCTACCCGTCCATCGGCACGGCGCGGCGGGAGAGGGCGGCGAGCAGGGCGGCCACCAGCGCCACGGCGGCGAGCAGGCCGAGCCAGGGCAGGCCGGCGGCGGCGACCACGGCGCAGCCGATCAGGCCCAGGTTGGCGACCGCCACCGCGCCGCTCACCCGGCCGTGGCTGAGGCCGCCGCGCACCGCCCGCTGATAAAAGTGGCTGCGGTGGGCTTCCCAGGGCTTTTCGCCCCGGCGCAGGCGGCGCAGCAGGGTGAGGGTGGCGTCGGCGATGTGGTAAAGCGGCAGGATCAGCGCCGCCGCCAGCTGGCCCTCGACCGCCAGGGTGATGAGCAGCAGGCCGAGCAGGAAGCCCAGCGGCACGCTGCCGACATCGCCCATGAACAGCTTGGCCGGATGCCAGTTCCACACCAGGAACCCAAGCGCCGCCGCCAGCACCACCACCCCGGGGCCGAGCAGCACCGGCGCCGCCAGTCCGGCCGCCGCCAGCACCGCCACGCCGCCGCCGATGGAGGCGGTCTCGACGCCGGTGATGCCGTCGATGCCGTCCATGAAGTTGTAGAGGTTGATGAACCACAGCCAGCCGAGCGCCGTCAGCAGGCGGTCGAGCGCCAGCGGCAGGGCGCCCTGGAACACCAGTGCCTCGCCGGGCAGCAGCGCCAGCACCACCGCCACCGCCAGCCCTTGCGCCAGAAAGCGCGGCAGCGGCGGCAGGCCGCGCAGGTCGTCCAGCCACGACACCGCCGCCAGCCCGGCAGCGCACAGCAGCGCGATCTGCACCGGACCGGCGCCGCCGGCCAGACTGTCGGGCGCGGCGAGGCCCCAGGCCGGCAGCAGCACCGCCATCACCGCCAGTCCGCCGCCGCGCGGCGTCGGCAGGCTGTGGCTGGAGCGGTCGTTGGGGCGGTCGAGGATCTGGCGGCGGCGCAGCCAGCGCAGCACCAGGCCGGTGGCGAGCACCACGGCGGCGGCGACGGCGGCGAACAGGGGCAGGGCGAGGGCGGGCGTCATGGCGCGGATGATGCCGCGCCGGCCGCCGGATGCAAGCGAAACCGGCCGCGCCGGGAACACATGACAGGGGGCGGCGGCGGCTCTATAGTCCCCCTCCGCCCGCCCGGAGGCTGTGACCAGGCGGGCCGCGACCACTGATCCCCCGCAACGCTCGAAGGCAAGGACCAGGCGTATGACCAAGCAGGCAGACAAGATCGGCGTGATGCTGTGCGGCCACGGCAGCCGCGACGTCGGCGCGGTGACCGAGTTCACCCGCCTGGCCGAGCACCTGCGCGCCCGCCTGCCGCAGTATCCGGTGGAGAGCGGCTTCCTGGAGTTCGCCCGCCCGATCCTGCGCGACGGCATGGAAAAGCTGCGCGACGCCGGCGTCACCCGCATCCTGGCGGTGCCCGGCATGCTGTTCGCCGCCGGCCACGTGAAGAACGACCTGCCGTGGGAGATCAACTCCTTCGCCGCCGAATACCCCGACATCAGCGTCGAGTACGGCCGCGAACTGGGCATCGACCCCAAGCTGCTGAAGGCGAGCGCCGCCCGCATCGAGGAAGCCGAGGCCGCCTGCGCCACCACCGTGGACCGCAAGGACACCCTGCTGATGGTGGTCGGCCGCGGCACCAACGACAGCGACGCCAACTCCAACGTCTGCAAGGTCGCCCGCATGCTGTGGGAAGGCATGGGCTTCGGCTGGGCCGAGACCTGCTATTCCGGCGTCGCCCACC
The DNA here is from genome assembly GCF_039523075.1 of Caenispirillum bisanense. Lineage (NCBI taxonomy): Bacteria > Pseudomonadati > Pseudomonadota > Alphaproteobacteria > Rhodospirillales > Novispirillaceae > Caenispirillum > Caenispirillum bisanense. The sequence goes on along the minus strand of NZ_BAAAEP010000001.1, from coordinate 7,151 downwards.
CGCGCGTCGACGACGGGCTGGAGCGCGCCGTGAAGCTGGGCTTCAAGCGCATCATCGTGTTCCCCTACTTCCTGTTCACCGGCATCCTGGTCCGCCGCATCTATGACCAGACCGATGCCGTCGCCGCCGCCCACCCGGATGTGGAGTTCGTCAAGGCGCCGTACCTGAACGACCACCCGCTGGTGATCGACAGCTTCGTGGAGCGCGTTGGCGACATCCTGGCCGGCTCGGTCGCCATGAACTGCCAGCTGTGCAAGTACCGCGAGCAGGTGATCGGCTACGAAAGCGACGTCGGCGCCGTGCAGGCCGGCCATCACCACCACGTGCGCGGCATCGGCACCGACGGCGACCACCATCACCACCATCATGGTCACCATCATGACCATGGGCATGGTCACGGGCATGGGCACCATCATCACCATGACCACGGGCACGACCATGCCCACGACCACGGGCATGGGCATGGGCACGATCACGGCCACGGGCACCACCATCACGGCCACGGCCATGACCACGACCACGGCCACGATCACCCGCACCCCCATGGGCACGACCACGCCCATGATCCCGCCAAATCCTGACGGCGGGACGGAGCGCCGGGCATGAGCGGGCGGTACACCTACCAGCGCGATCCCGCCGCCATCTATCGCGACAGCTTCGCCACCATCGAGCGCGAGGCCGACCTGTCGGCGCTGCCGCCCGATCTGCGGCCGCTGGCGGTGCGGGTCATCCACGCCTGCGGCATGACCGATGCCGCCGCCGATCTGGTCGCCTCGGCCGATGCCGTGGCGGCCGGTCAGGCGGCGCTGGCGGCCGGGCGGCCGGTGCTGACCGATGTGGAGATGGTCGCCCACGGCGTCATCCGCCGCCGCCTCAGCGGCCCGGTGATCTGCACCCTCGGCCGGCCGGAGGTGGCGGACCTCGCCCGCGCCGGCGCCACCACCCGCTCCGCCGCCGCCGTCGAGCTGTGGCGGGACCATCTGGACGGCGCCGTGGTCGCCATCGGCAATGCGCCGACGGCCCTGTTCCGCCTGCTGGAACTGCTGGCCGACGGGGCGCCGCGCCCCGCCGTGATCCTCGGCTTTCCGGTCGGCTTCGTCGGCGCCGCCGAGAGCAAGCAGGCGCTCATCGACGACGCCCCCGGCCTTGGCGTGCCCTTCGTCACCCTGCGCGGCCGGCGCGGCGGCTCGGCCATGGCGGCGGCGGCGGTGAATGCGCTCGCCGCACCGCTGTCGGCGGAACAGGAGGAGCGGGCATGACGCCGCCGCCCGCCCCCTGGCTCACCGTGGTCGGCATCGGCGAGGACGGCCTGCCGGGCCTCTCCGCCGCCGCCCGGTCCGTCATCGAAACCGCCGCCGTCCTGGTCGGCGGCGCCCGTCAGCTCGCCCTGGTGCCCGACACCGGCGCCGAGCGGCTGGAGTGGCGCGGCCTGCGCGAGACGCTGGCCGCCGCCGAAGCCCTGCGCGGCCGCCCGGGCGTGGTGGTGCTGGCGAGCGGCGATCCGCTGCACTTCGGCCTCGGCACCACGCTCACCCGCCGGCTCGATCCCGCCGAGCTGGTGGTGCTGCCGCATGTGTCCTCCTTCGCGCTGGCGGCCGCGCGGCTGCGCTGGTCCATCCCCGACTGCCGCCTGCTGACCGCCCACGGCCGGCCGGTGGAGGGCATCGTGCCGCACCTGATCCCCGGCGCCCGCCTGCTGGTGCTGTGCGCCGACGGCACCACGCCGGCGGCGCTGGCCGACCTGCTGCGCCGCCACGGCTTCGGGCCGAGCCGCCTCACCGCCCTGTGGCACCTGGGCGGCCCCGCCGAAGGCCGCCGCGACGCCACCGCCGACGCCTGGGCGCCCGACCCGACGCCCGATCTGGTGGTGATGGCGGTGGACTGCGTCGCCGCCGCCGGTGCCCGCGTCCTGCCGCGCACCCCCGGCCTGCCCGACGATGCCTTCCGCCACGATGGCCAGCTGACCAAGCGGGTGGTGCGCGCCGCCACCGTCGCCGCCTTGCAGCCGCAGCCCCATGCCCTGCTGTGGGACGTCGGCGCCGGCTGCGGCTCCATCGCCATCGAGTGGATGCGCGCCGCCGACCACGCCCGCGCCGTCGCCATCGAGAGCCATGACGGCCGCCGCGCCCTCATCGCCGACAACGCCCTCGCCCTCGGCACGCCCGGCCTGACCATCGTCGCCGGCCGCGCCCCCGAGGCCCTGGCCGAGGCCGGCCCCGCGCCCGATGCCGTGTTCGTCGGCGGTGCCGTCTCCCGCCCCGGCGTGCTGGAAGCCTGCTGGGACGCGCTGAAGCCCGGCGGCCGCCTCGTCGCCAATGCCGTCACCGCCGAGGCCGAGGCCCGCCTGCTGGAGCGCCGCGCCGCCTGGGACGGCGACCTGACGCGGCTCGCCGTCTCCCACCTCAAGGAAACCGCCGGCGGCCTGCACCTGTGGGAGGCGCTGGCGCCCGTCACCCAGCTCGTGGCGGTGAAGCCGTGAGCGCGCCGGGCACCCTCATCGGCGTCGGCGTCGGCCCCGGCGACCCGGAACTGGTGACGCTGAAGGCGCTGCGGGTGATCCGCGAGGCGCCGGTGCTCGCCTGGCCGGCCAATCCGGACGGCCACAGCATGGCGCGTGCCGTGGTGGCGTCGTGGATTCCGCCCGGCAAGGTCGAGATCGCCGTCACCATGGATTTCGTCTCGCGCGGCCGCGAGTCCGCCAATGCCGCCTACGACGACGCCGCCGCCGCCATCGCCGGGCATCTGGACGCCGGCCGCGACGTCGCCGTGCTGTGCGAGGGCGACCCGCTGTTCTACGGCTCCTTCGCCTACATCCTGGCGCGGCTGGAAGGGCGGTATCCGGTCGCCGTCGTGCCCGGCATCACCAGCATGACCGCCTGCGCCGCCGTCGCCGCCCGCCCCATCGTGCTGCTGGACGAGGTGCTGACGGTGCTGCCGGCGACGCTCGCCGAGGACGTGCTGGAAGCCCGCCTCGCCGCCGCCGATGCCGCCGCCATCATGAAGCTCGGCCGCCATCTGCCCAAGGTGGCGGCGGTGCTGGGGCGCCTCGGGCTGGCGGAGGCGGCGCGCATCGTCGTGCGCGCCGGCCATGCCGACCAGCGCCTGCTCACCCTGCCGGAGGCGCTCACTGCGGGCGTCCCCTATTTCTCCCTGCTGCTCGTGCGGAAGCGCCCATGACCTCTCCCGTCTTCGTCGCCCTCACCGGCCCGGGCCTCGCGCTCGCCCGCCGCCTCGCCGCCACCCTGCCGGAGGCGCAGGTCCACGGCCTCGCCGGACGGACGGAGGGCGCGGACGCCACCTTCGCCGACACGCTCGCCCACCTGCGCGACCTGTTCGCCGCCGGCCGGCCCATCGTCGGGGTGTGTGCCGCCGGCATCCTCATCCGCGCCGTCGCCCCGCTGCTGGCCGACAAGCAGGCGGAGCCGCCGGTGATCGCCGTCGCCCAGGACGGGTCGGCGGTGGTGCCGCTGCTCGGCGGTCACCACGGCGCCAACGCCCTGGCCCGCCGGCTGGCCGAGGTGCTGGGCGTCGCCGCCGCCGTCACCACCGCCGGCGACGTGGTCCACGGCGTCGCCCTGGACGAGCCGCCGTCGGGCTGGCGTCTCGCCGATGCCGCCGCCGCCAAGCCGGTCATGGCCGCGCTCGCCGCCGGGGAGCCGGTGCGGGTCGACGGCGCCGCCCCCTGGCTCGCCGCCCTGCCGCAGAGCCCGGATGCCGCCCAGGCCATCACCGTCACCGAGGGCCGCGACGGCGCCGGAGTGGTCATCCACCCGCAGACCCTGGCGCTGGGCGTCGGCTGCGAGCGTGGCGCCGACCCGGCCGAGCTGCGCGATCTGGTGGCGCGCACGCTGGCCGAAGCCGGATTGTCGGAGAAGGCCGTCGCCTGCGTCTGCTCCCTCGACCTGAAGGCCGACGAGGCGGCGGTGCGGGCGCTCGCCGCCGATCTCGGCGTGCCGGCGCGGTTCTTCACCGCCGCCGAACTGGAGCGGGAGACGCCGCGCCTCGCGACGCCGTCCGACGTGGTCTTCGCCGAGGTCGGCTGTCATGGCGTGTCCGAAGGCGCGGCGCTTGCCGCTGCCGGGCCGGAGGCGGCGCTGGTGGTGCCCAAGGCCAAGTCCCCGCGCGCCACCTGCGCCGTCGCCCGCAGCCCGACGCCCATCGACGCCGCTGCCGTCGGGCGCGGCCTCGGGCGGCTCACCGTGGTCGGCATCGGGCCGGGGCAGGCGGGCTGGCGCACGCCGGCCGTCTCCGCCGCCGTGGCGCGGGCGACCGATCTGGTCGGCTACGGCCTCTACCTCGACCTGCTCGGCCCGGCCGCCGCCGGCAAACGGCGCCACCAGTCGGACCTGGGGGCGGAGGCTGACCGCGCCCGCGCCGCCCTCGATCTGGCCGGGCAGGGGCGCGACGTGGCGCTGGTGTGTTCGGGCGATGCCGGCATCTACGCGCTGGCGACCCTGGTGTTCGAGCTGATCGCCCACGAGGCCGACCCGGCGTGGCGCTTCGTGGAGGTGACGGTGGAGCCCGGCGTCTCCGCCATCCAGGCGGCGGCGGCGCGGTCCGGCGCCCCCATCGGCCACGATTTCTGCACCATCTCGCTGTCGGACCTGCTGACCCCGTGGCAGGTGATCGAGGCCCGCCTGAAGGGCGCCGCCGCCGGCGATTTCGTCGTCGCCTTCTACAACCCCGTCTCCAAGCGCCGCCGCGACCATCTGGCGCGGGCGCGGGAGATACTGCTGACCGGCCGCCCCGGCGCCACGCCGGTGGTGCTGGCGCGCAACCTCGGCCGGCCGGACGAGTGCGTCACCTTCACCACCCTGGCCGAACTTTCGCCCGATATGGCCGACATGCTGACCCTGGTGCTGGTCGGCAACCGGGAAAGCCGGCTGGTCGACCACGGTGGCCGCCGCTGGCTCTATACGCCGCGCGGCTATGCCGCCAAGCTGGGTGATCCCGTCGTGCTGGGAGAAAGCGCATGATCCGCCGTTTCCTGCTGCTCACCGCCGCCCTCGCCACCGTCGCCCTGGCCGCGCCGGCCGTCGCCCAGCCGCCGGAGGGCAAGGGCAAGCCGGACCACGCCGGCCACGGCGACAAGGGCCATGCCGACAAGGGCAAGCCGGAGAAGGCCGGCCCCGCCCGTCCGGCCGGCCCCGACCTGGGCGACGTGGTCACCGCCACCGTGCTGAGCGAGATCGAGCGGCGGCTGATCGGCGACTACTTCCGCACCACCCCGACCGCCGCCCTGCCGCCGGGTCTGGCGAAGAAGGACAAGATCCCTCCCGGCATCGCCCGCCAGATCCAGCGCGGCCAGCGCCTGCCGCCGGAGGTGGCGATGCTGCCCCTGCCCGACGACCTGCTGCGCCGCCTGCCGCCGCGGGCCGGTGCCCGGCCGGTGGTGGTGGGCAGCGACGTGGTGCTGGTGCAGGAAGGCACCCGCCTCATCCTCGACATTCTGGAAGGCGTTCTCTGACCATGACCGTCCACTTCATCGGTGCCGGCCCGGGCGCCCCCGACCTCATCACCGTGCGCGGCCTGAACCTGATCCGCCGCTGCCCGGTGGTGCTCTATGCCGGCTCGCTGGTGCCGCGCGAGGTGGTGGCCGAGGCCCCCGCCGACGCCGAGGTGGTGGACACCGCCCCCCTGCACCTGGACCAGATCATCGCCCTGATGCAGCAGGCCCATGCGGCGGGGCAGGATGTCGCCCGCGTCCATTCCGGCGACCCCAGCCTCTACGGCGCCATTGCCGAGCAGATGCGGCGGCTGGACGCGCTCGGCATTCCCTACGACGTCTGCCCCGGCGTGCCGGCCTTCGCGGCGGCGGCGGCGGAACTGTGCCAGGAACTGACCCTGCCCGACGTGGCGCAGACGGTCATCATCACCCGCACCGCCGTGCGCTCCTCGGCCATGCCCAATGACGAGACGCTGTCGACGCTTGGCAAGGCGGGCGGCACGCTCGCCATCCACCTGTCCATCAACAACCTGAAGCATGTGGTGGACGAGCTGACGCCGCTCTACGGCGCCGATTGCCCGGTGGTCATCGTCTACCGCGCCACCTGGCCGGACCAGCAGATCATCCGCGGCCGACTGGCCGACATCCGCGCCCAGGTGAAGGCGGCCGGCCTCACCCGCACCGCGCTCATCCTGGTCGGCCGGGTGTTCGAGCCGGAGGGCGCCTTCACCGACAGCCGCCTCTACGCCGCCGACCATACCCACGTGCTGCGCCCGGCGGCGGCGGACTGACGGCCATGGAGGCCCTGCTTTCGGCCGACCCGTGGTTCCTGGCGGGCATGGTGGCGGCGCTGCTGGTCACCGGCGTGGTCGGCGGGCTGCTGGCCGGGCTGCTGGGGGTGGGCGGCGGCATCGTCATCGTGCCCATGCTCTACCACCTGTTCACGCTGCTCGGCGTCGACGGCGACGTCCGCATGCATGTGGCCGTCGGCACCTCGCTCGCCACCATCATCGCCACCTCCGCCTCCTCCATCCGCGCCCATCACCGCAAGGGGGCGGTGGACGTGGAGCTGCTGAAGCGGTGGGGACCGGCCATCTTCGCCGGCGTCATCCTCGGCACCCTCGTCGGCGGGCAGGCCGACGGCGAGGTGCTGACGGCGGTGTTCGCCGTGGTGGCGCTGCTGGTGGCCGCCAACATGGCCTTCCGCAAGGAAGGCTGGACGGTGCGCGACAGCCTGCCGTCCAAGCCGGCGCAGGCCGGCATCGGCGTCGTCATCGGCACCATTTCGGTGATGATGGGCATCGGCGGCGGCACCCTGTCGGTGCCCATCCTGTCGGCCTTCGCCTATCCCATCCGCCGCGCCGTCGGCACCGCCGCCGCCATCGGCTTCATCATCGGCATTCCGGGCACCATCGGCTTCCTGCTGTCCGGCCTCGGCCAGGACGACCTGCCGCCGGGCTCGGTCGGCTACGTCAACCTGATCGGGCTGGCGCTGATCCTGCCGTGTTCGGTGCTGGCGGCACCGTGGGGCGCCCGCATCGCCCACGCCATCGACCCGCGCAAGCTGCGTGCCGCCTTTGCCGTATTCCTGTTCCTGACCTCGGCGCGGATGATCTACGGCCTGCTGACCTGACGCCGCCCGCCGCCGCTCGCCCGCCGCGTCAGCGGAAGACGACGGTCTTGGCGCCGTTGATGAGCACCCGGC